>JAGLWB010000396.1 GCA_023133655.1 Bacteroidales bacterium | reverse complement strand
TTTCACAAATCATCTGAAAAACTCACACTTATTTATTATTTTAAATGAGTTTTGTGGTTTTTCATTTTTATAAGCCTATATTTATATATAGTAAATATAATCAAAAAACATAGGCTCTCTGTGTACAATATAGTATGAAAAACATAGGTAGAAATTGCAAAACTATTTAAAAAAAGTAATAGTGTCATGTATCTTCATTCTTATATAATATAGTAATGCTTCGAACACATCACACCTTATGTCTGGAGGATTATATTCTATGTAGATCATGCTGGGGTTTTGTGTCCCAAAAAGCGTATTCCTATATACTATAGATGTTACAACTTCCTAAAAACATAGCATTTTTATGATCTTCCTTTTTGGGACTATATGATATAGGAAAATATACAGAAAAATCAGATTTTCCGGCAAAAGGTGCTAAAATATGCTAAATATTTAGCATATATTACCAGAAGTAATAAAAAAAAGAAATTGTATTATGATATACCATCCCGAGCCAGATAAAACAGTTTGTCTGCCTGGTTGATCATGGATCTTCCTGCAGCACAGACAAAGTATTTATTTATGACCAACCCGGAATAAAAAACCTTTGAAATAAAACGGATACAAGATAGCAATTTTATAATATACCTCGAATAGAGACACATTGAAATTTATGTAATACCTTTTCAAGTGTTTGGTCCATAACCATTCATCATACCAATATCGCGGCATCATTCAACCATCCTTGGTAATTCATCATCCATTTCCGGGAAGGCTTCAAACATTTTCTTAAATTCGTGTGTCAGTCTGTAATAACCTCTTTTAGTGCCTGACTCCTTTTCAATCAAACCACGTTTTTTAAGACGTTTTGTCATTGGTAAATTATCCCGTGTAGACGTCCATGTTTCGACATTCACCAGATGATACAATGTATCCATAGGAACATTAATAGCCCTTGATAAACCGGCCACCGCTCTTCTAAGCGAGATATCATCTCTTCTAAAATATAACCCCCTTTTATGAAACTGGCTATTCAAGAACATTAATATGTGTTCTGCATCTTCGCTTACTGTTTCTTTATCCATATGAAACAATACTGCAATATCATCACCATAAACAGTATGCTCGATACGAACCAGATTTAAAATTTTTTGGTATATTTTTAATTGTACATTCCTATTCAACCCGGTATGAAAACCATTTGACACCATCGAAGGCTCTGCCAATGCCTGATAATAACTCTCATTGACTTTATCGTCAAGTGTTTGGTCCTTCTCCTGAAAATACATAGTATTCGACTCTGATGTGTACCTATACAGGTTTATCCCGGCTATCGATAACTGGTCAAAGATATCACTTGTACTCGCTGGATATATCTCAAAAGGAATCTCGATAGTGTTTATAGTCGCCTGGATATGCTCACACTCATATCCCCAAAACTTCAATACCTGGTCATAATACAACTGTTTTGCCTCTTCAATCGCAGTGTATAATAGTGTCAATTGGTCTTCAAGGGATGGCGAAAAATCAACCGGGTAAAAATTATCTTCATAAAGAATATCACTCTTTTTGACTTCAACACTGTGATGATGCTTAAAAGCACGAATAAGATTATATCTCAATACCATTGTTCGGGGACCGCGGAGGCGTTGAGTCCATGAAGAAAAAGAATTTGCATTTTCTATAACATCTTCTGAACGCTTCCCGATCCGGGCACGTTTTAAATATTGGGGATACAGGAAAGCAGTTTCCTCATCAAATCGATGATTCTCAATAGCATAACGCTCATCATAGACAGTGGCGACTACACGATCAATACAAGCCCTTTGGAGACTAAAACCCTCAAAGAACTTGAATTGTGTATCAAAAGATTGAAACGAGGCCATTACAGCCTCATCCCACAGGTGACATGCCCGTAATCGCGTCGAGTTCTTCTTGAGCGTACTGGTTGATATACTCAGCATTCTCCTTTAATGCATTGAATATCCGGGTACTTGCAAGCATCGAGAACCGTGACCAATTACTTTTGATCAAATTATTTTTATCCAGCCTCGACGAGCCTGTTTGTGTGATCATCACTATAGGAGGCTGATACACTCCCTTATACTCGCCTGGTTTGGTGATCATCATAGTGCCTTCTTTACCCAGTTCAATGAAAATGGCCTGCTTTGCTGCATCTGCAAAGGCTTCATCATTTCCATTCTTCTTTCCCTGCCCGGCACTGCCGGGAGCCTTCGGCCCTGGTACTGCACCTGCTGAACCTCTCTCATCATCCAGCTTCTTTTTATTAGCCTCTTCCCTGGCTATTCTTGCCTTTTCTGCAGCTTCTTCCGCAGTTGTCTTTTCTCCTATCATGCTTATTTATTCCTCCAATTTTCTTAGATTTCATCTATCATTGATGAATTTCAGGCACAGGATCAACTAACTCAATGCTAAGGCTCCCCTCGTCACCTAAATCAACATTTCCGGCATTGAACCCTTGTACTTCATCCTGTGTCATATTGTATAGTATATCAGTGCCGTCAATATCCGGCGAAGGCCAGAGTTCAAAATCCTTACGCTCGACCCCTGGCTTTCTGAAATAATGATAATCATACGCTTTATATACAGATTTTTTCGCAAGCAGACGGTGTTTTGTGTATATAGCGTTAGGATTAGAGTATCGTTGAGAAAGGGCAAGTTCTGTCTGATACCCCTCAATAGTGAAGAAAATAGCCCTCTCTGACAACGGCCATGCAGTTTTTTTGACATAATAGAACATATTAACCATCTCCCTGATGATGGTGTCAAGCCTGGCAGGGTGATGGGTCGCCAATATTATATCATCCCCGTTATGTCCATTCATGGAAAAAAAGGTATGTTGATCCATTGAGAATTTTTTAAATTCCCGTGAACTGTAATCAATATACGCCTCGTCGATATAGATATCAGAATCAAAAATATCCCATGTGACCATTTCAGGCAGCCACTTGTATGTTGTCTTGTCTTTATAAAAAACCGGAAAATTTGTAAAAACCTTACGCTTATCCCTCTTTAAGGCCTTTATTATTTTTTCGACCATGGTGTAAGTCTTGCCGTTCTTTGGTGCGCCAAAATAATTATAAATCATGATAATCGATGTACTCCAATGTATTGGCTGCCACCTTCGGACCGATGATCCCAGTCAGTGCCTTTGGTCCTGCCTTCCGTATGGCTTCGAGATCCCTGTATCCGGCATTATAGAGCTTCCGGGCACGCACACGGCCAATACCCTTTATCCCGATAATAGGAAGCAGTTCCTTGATCACACCATATGAAATACGCTGAGTTAGTTCCCGTGTGAAATCCGTATAGTCACTGTCAAGATAATCAAGAATACGAGAAGCAGAATACATAAGCCATTGAACATTATCAGCCTGTGCCCGTATGTCGCCAGGACCGACATTAAACCGGCTTGTGATATCATCTTCCTTGCTTTCAGATATCCACTCAGTCAGCAACACGGCTGTTTTTACCTCTGACATAAACCATTCGTACCTATTGGCATCTGAGGGTGAAGGAGGCTTTACAAATTCATCGATGTGATCTTGTACGAAATCATCAAGCCACTCATAATCATCTTTGCGCAGGTACAAAGGGCGCACATCGGGCATACTACACACCAGATGAAGTAATGATAATTCAGAGACATTTATGTCATCAAGGTAGCTTAAACTGTCTATAATGATGCTTGCAGACATAGGATCGATATACAGCATTGTTACCAATTCACCGAGTCCGTTCGGGTGCAGCCCATTGTTTTCTGTTATGAAATTATTCATTACAAGAAACTTCAACACTTCATCAACCACGGCAGTTAATTCATGTGCATCATGTTGATGAGCGAAAAAAGTACAACTGAAAAAGTCCTTTATATCGGCTCTGCTCTGCACAAGCCCGGTGGATACCATTGAAAGAATATGAGTTCGTATAGCGGCCTCGGTGCCAAGTTTTGAATAAACATCCTCTGCATCACTATTTACATACTGCTGGATAAGCATGTCAACCTTATTTTTATACTTCGATATCAGGACAGACTCGCCGTATGGGTCCAGGTGTGGACGACCTGCCCTACCTGCCATCTGCTTATATTCCAGCACATGTATAGGCACCATGCCATAATTAGGGTCATATCGTCCATGTCCCTTGATAATAACACGCCTGGCAGGTAGATTCAACCCAGCGGCCAGGGTAGGCGTAGACGACAGCATCTTAATGAGATTACCCTTAAATCCATCTTCTATTAATTTTCGTTGTGCTGATGTAAGACCGGCATGATGAAACGCAGTCCCACCACTAACACACTGCGACAGCCGCCTTGTGGTTTCTGTTTCGCCCGTGTCAAGGACCTGCAACGCCAGTGTTTGAAGACCAACAGTATCATTTTTTATATGATTCTTTATAAAAATCTTACTAATTTTCATTGCGCTTGATTCGGCATTCCGCCTACTGCTTTCAAATACAAGACACTGGCCCCCATCATCTATAGTGTCATGCACCAGGTTAGCCAGTTCATCTTTATGCTTATGTTCCACATCACGCAAGGACGTTGGAAACGTTATCACACCATCGAAAAAAACACCCTCTTGTAAGTCGATAGGTCGCCATTCACTCTCAACCAACTGAGCATCAAGCCATTGTGCCATTTCATCAGCATTCCCCACAGTCGCAGATAAAGCGATTATCTGTATATCAGGGTTCATACGAACAAAATGCACAAGAACAACCTCTAAGGTCGGCCCCCTGCCCTGTGAATCAATAAGGTGTACCTCATCGGCTATAACAGTCGTGATGTCCTTTATCCATGGCGCACCATTGCGGATAAGCGAATCTGCTTTTTCAGAGGTTGCAACAATGATATCCATATTACCCAACCAATCATCTCTTGTATCCAGATCACCAGTTGAAACCCCTGTTTTTACACCAAGCCCCTGAAATTCTTTAAACCTTGTGTATTTTTCAGATGCAAGCGCCCTTAAAGGCACGATATACAGACATTTACCACCTTTTGAAATAGCGTTAAACATTGCCATTTCTGCGATCATAGTTTTGCCGGATGCAGTAGGAACGGCAGCAAAGATATTCCGACCTTCGAGCAATCCGGCATTTACAGCCTTCTCCTGTGGTGGATATAACTCAGTAACACCGGAATTTATGTAAAATCCCTTAACGTCATCAGGTATATTAAGCCCTGTAATTTTCATTCATGATCACATCCACAAAAAAACCGTACTACGTCACGGGCAGTACCGGAAATATACAAAAAACCCAGAACTATAAATAACGAAATAAACCTTGCAGTCTCGACAAGACTGACCTCATAATATTGAACATTGCTCCAATCAGCAACCTTTGATAATAACAGAGCATCCATGAGAACACCACACACAACAAAATAAACTCCTATCTGTTGATAGACATCAAGCCCGTAAAATTTGTCTTTCCGGAAGGATCCAGCTGTAAGGACCTGGCAGACAAAGTGTTTAAATTTGTCTTGCCGGCCAGCTCCGATCTTTTCTGCAGCACAGACAAACTTTTTGAACATATCACTTACCCCTGACATGATTATAATACGCCATAATGTCGCCAGCCATACCCAAAACAAAGGCTATACCGACAAAAAACACAAATAAAAAGAACCTTCCTGCTTCGGTACAATACATCTCATATTGACTTATTTCATTAACATGCTGCAACTTCGACATAAAAAAACCAGTACCTATGAACCCTACGACTGATAAAAACAATCCAACTTTTTTATAAATATCAAGTTTGAATATAAGAGATAAGTAATAGTCACACTTGATCTCATCCACGATCCTCTGTTTAATTTTGCTCAAATTACTACCTCCAAAAAATTATTAGTAGTGATACCATATTACTCACGGTCTATCCTCTCAGGAAACTCCTGATCATGTACGCAACCTTCCCGAACACCACCAACCCCACGAAAAAGACGAGGGGTGGATCCATAAAGATCCCGAGTACATCCGTAGTTATACCAGAGATAGAAGCCACAACGAGCTCCGTATCATTAATAAAATCTACCAAAGTCATATCTTATCACCTCCTCCCACGCTTGTTGATATAAGACCTGCAATGAGCTTGAAAAGGTATAAAACGAAATAGAACACCATAACCGCCAGACAGGCAGCACATAAGTATAAAACCAACTGCTCGATATCGTTCGACGGCTGTCCTACTATTTCCACCATTATTTCATATGTTGTATTCATTTGAGTGCATAACTCCCTAATTTCATTAATAGCTGCATAACCTCGCAAAATGCTATAATCGTTAGCAGTGTAACTATAAGCTCTTCATTCCAGACGTGGGTAGATATAGCCGCGGTCTGGTTGAATGCTGCCGTTGAAAAATTATCTATCATTTATCTAACCTTCCTGTGTACACTTCTGAACTTCTGTGATCTCTCCCGGTAAGCTTCCCGCCCTTGGTGTATCCCATCCTTTCCCCGTGTTCATCCTGTTTTTTCACGTATTCCTGCCTCTCCTTCTCGTCCAAATCAATTGATCGTTGCATATCATCAGCGAACTCCGAAGACTTGTTATGATAATCAATTCCAAGAACTTTTGAAATAAACCACAATACCAAGCTCAGAAAAACAGGAGCCAGGAGAATACTCAACAACGAGAAATCACCTATGTAAACATTTCTAAGACAATCTATAAACTGTCCCATGATCCAGGCAATGCAACCCATAAGTTCCGTAAAGTCCCCCGATGTCATATCTTCCACCCGAATATTGAAATATCCTTGAGATAGAAATAAACACGCTGGATAAATGCTATCAATATCCCAAGAATTAACAAAACGACCCATAAATCGGGCATCAAATCTGTAAGAAATTCAGTGAAAAGTGATGTTATACTACTACAAAGACTATATATCGCGGCCACCAACGACACAAAAATATTGATAACCCACATCATCATATCAATAACAAAATTAATTGCAGCCTGGATAGGATATAAAAAGGCGTGTACGAGATGATTAAGCATATCCCCGAGATATTCGACCAATGTTGTAAACGCCTCTATAAGCTCTGCCAACGTCGCCATTATTGACCTCCTGAATTACCACGTAAAATCAATAATATCAATATAAAAATAATTGACAAAGTAATCATTGATTTTATTTCAACAGGTAAATGACTAAAAAACGGCACCAATATAGCCAACAAAACCGATTTATGACCAGTAGACTGATTAAATGATGAAACAAAAGATGTATTAATCGTATTGATATGCCCGGTCAGGTTTTCCACAGGCGATGTGAGAAAACCCATCCCCTCCTTCATAGATACTGATAAATTCCCGAAAACAGCATCAACCGAGTTATAATAACCTTCCATTCCAGAACTATTTATGGACTCATTACCAGTCTCGTTACCGCCGGGACCTGGGTCTGGTGTGGGAATGGGCGTTGGTGTTTCACTTGGAAAAGGTGTTGGTGTAGGAGGAGGCGTGTCGTTATAACACGGACAATTATAATTTATCATATCGGTTGCAAGCACATTACGCAGACGAACCTTGCCCCCTGCATAATCAGCATAAAACAACTCTATAGTAAGATTAATTGAATTTCCATCACGGCATTGAATACAATAACCAAGTGTCTCATTTTCATACTCATACGGACCATACGGATCCGGAGTTTGCCAGCCATGGTCTCCATAATACCAAGTATCATTCTGATCAGATGCACCACTACTATAACGAACAGCATAATCATAACCAACATACTCAGCCGTGATACCCATATCAAATTTAAAATACTTCTGACCAATCATATGATTACCAACAGTATCATAATTCAAATCAGGATTAAACCTGATATAAGGAGTGCCTGTAAATGTTTCAACATCGGGTTCTGTATCAGTCAAAACCAAATCATCAATAAAAAGATTCTGTAATCTATCGTCGTTACTGGAACCATCACACTGCGCATACGTTGATAATTTGATTTCCTGATTACCAGTTAATGATGAAATATCAATAGCGTAATCGGTCCATGATGAACTTGTGACATACACTATTTGACTACCAACACCAACAGCAGAATACCCATTTGTATTACTCGAACCAACAGAACTCATTTTTGCAGTAAACTCCAACGTATCCGCCCCTGTTATATTAACAGTTTGAGTTACCCACGAGTTCTCCCAGTGATCCGTTGAAGAAAACGGAAAATCAAATGCAGAAGACGAGACCAATAATCCATAAGTACCTGTATAAGGATAATTCAATGAAAATGAACTATATGTATAGGGATACACCAATGTCCCATCAGACCCAGACGTCCAATGTGTCCAGCCCCCTGACTCAAAATCACCATCAAAACCAGGCGGTGCCCATATTAATTCAATATCATCAAAATAAATATAATTCGAATGACCACTTCGGTAAAAATTAAACTTAACCGTATGAACCCCCGTAAAACCAGAAACATCTATTTCATGATATTCATAACCAGAAACACCACTATGTTGGCCATACCGAAAACCATCGATATACACATTTGCAGCACAATAAGGAGAATTACCGCCTACCCAGTAAGCCAATTTACCGAATCCTGTTAAATCCATATCCTGACACATGTCCGCCTGTGTATATGTCGGATTCGTGGATTTTACATGATATACTCCACCATGAGGCGAAACATTTTGCACTTCCATATTACTAACACTATACCAACCGGTAAAATCCCCTGTTTCAAAACCACCGTTAACGACATTAGCAGAAACAGGACTGATAAGAAAGATGGCGAGCAAGCAACAGAAAGCCAGGAGCAGTGTGCGATGATACAGAGCTTCATTGACCTGATAACATGACAGTTGCTTGCTCTTTATGGTATCACCACCATAGACCTTACTATTTCATCAACTATATAAAGGTTTTTATGATAAGAATGATATTCATTGATAAATATTTATAATCCTTTTATATGTGCTAAACAATTAGCATGATTATGATTAACATGATATGTAAATATAAAAATAAAATAATATAATCATGCGGCAGTACTTATAAAATTCTGTTGCCAAAAAAGGTAAACCAGTTTTTACTATCTACTAAAAGGGGCTCACGCCAGGGGATGAATTTTTGACGAAAGCCGAAGAACGCCGGCAGGGATAAACCCCGGCCGTCGTCCTTCGGCTGAGGTCATAAAATTTGAACATATGGGCGTATTTCTGAACATAGGAGCTAAATTATGAACACTTCCTTCTATTGCTGCTGGTCAGCAGTGGCAGACCAGTCATGAGGATAAGGCTCCTTCGGGCATGTTAAAATAATTTTGATTAGTGTAAGAGGATTCAAAAACAAGCTCTCATACTTCGAGCATGTTTTCTACAGAACGCATACACAATGTCTTTTATCCGTTCAGTTCCGGTCGTCCCTCCCTCCATTCACTACTAAAAGCCATTAAGTATGTTAAGAACTGTTGAAAAAAAAGAATAGTACGGAACAGCAATCGAGCCCAGATAGCCAGCAACAAACGCTGCGGCGTTAAAGCTGGCAACTGAGCGAGATTACTTATTCCTGTGAATTTATGAGGTCTGTGTGTGCTGCGGCACACGTGGGTAAAGCTGCAATAAATACCCGGTGAGTAGTACGAAAAAAGAATTTTTCGATTAGGATGTGAACACAAACACAAAAATATGGTTCGCTGACGTCAGCAAACAATATTTTCGTGTTAAAAGTTCACAACTACTCAAAAATTCTTTGTTCTGGAATGGGTGAGGTGCTAAGGCACACGCTCGGGATTGCTGATGGTGAACGTTGGGTAATTGCCAAGGTTGGCGGCATAATAATTCACGGGCTGAACGTTGGGTAATTGCCAAGGTTAGCGGAGGGCCGCCGGACCTGCTGCCCCAGATGGGACAGGGTACGGCTGCCGGGAACCTGCCGCCGCCAATTGTACAATAAGGTTAAAACAATTACCACCAAAACACCATAAAAAAACATTGTGAAAAACGCTATCGGGAGACATCAAAGAACTTTTTTTATAGATAGTAAAGTACGATTAAGCCAGAAAACGGTATATAATGGCTTAGATTCAATCCTCGGTTATCCTGATTAGGACAATAAAATAATAGTTTTTAAGGAGCGGGTGGCATGTTTTAAGTTATAAAAAAAAAATTAAAAATTTGTCTACCCGGTTTTAGTGATCCTTTGGGACCCGGCAGACAAATATTATAAGTTTGTCTGACAGGCCTCAGCAGCTGTGAGCTGGCCAAAGGACAAAGTGTTAAAATTTGTCTACCTGGTTTTAGTGATCCGTCAGGACCTGGCAGACAAACCCGGATTTATATTTTTTTTATGTAGACCTCGACAGCCTCACCGATCTTAATATTATTCCGTTTACATATATCACGCAAGGCTACCCGGAAATTTTCCTGGACGTTACGCTCGCCGCAATTTATCAATTTTTCCAATTTTCAAGCCTCCTGCTCATCATCAGACTGATAGAAAAGTCTTGCGTTCTGATACTCATCGTTACTCATTTCTTCCGACAAATTTATCACCTCCTGTGATAATATAATTTGGGTTGGTGGGATGTGTGGCCGCACACCCCGCCGGCAATGCTCCAATACAACCGTTATAATTTATTAAGCGCGAGAACCGTTCTATTGTCAAGCATTATACTGATACTCATAGCGCGCTAACAGCACGTTTAAACTCACTCGAAAGCGGTTTTGCTCGGTGTCTGTTAGTACTATATAGTACTTATAAGTACTTAACAGTACCGATGGCTACCGATACCGATTAAGTACAAAACGGTATCAATAGGTACTGTCTAAAAAAGTTAAATTTTTTTTTGCCTCCGGCAGTGACGTTATACCGGATATAATTTTTATAATTTGTCTCCCAGGTCCTGAAATGATCTCCCTCCGGAAGAGACAAAGTTTATGATCATAAAATTTGTCTACCTGGTCGAAGATGATCAGACAACCGGCAGAGACAAAAAGTTTGTCCAATATCAAGGCCTGTGATCTGAATACCCGGCAGACAAAGTGTTTATATAGTTTGTCTGTGTATAAGGTATATGGTTAGAAATGACCAGACAAATGAAGGGAAGTAATAAACATGGTAGTTTATGAAACGATATATAAAAGATTGATAGCAATAGGCATAATCGATAAAGAAGGAAATCCGAAATTTGAGGATCATGTTAAATTAGAATCCGGTGGATTCATGGATTTAAGTATTGATTTTCTGTACAAAGGAAAGAAATATTTTACTATCGCGATGGCTCATAATTATGTGCAAAATGGTGATTTAATGGCAGATCCTGATATGGAAATAAAAATTATACCAGATATGAAGATGGCAGAAGCCCTTAGTTTCAGACAAGATGGAGGACTGCCTATAAACCAGCATGTATATGTTGAGATCGACGGTAAAAAAATGGTTTACCCATTAGTAAAAAAACATCTAAATAGCTTTCTATCTGGCTGGTTACTAAACATAAAAAAACAGGGGTTTACGAACCTCTGATATTATTTTTTTGGTGATAAATATGAATTACAATACAACCGAGATACCAGGATTCGACAACCTGGCACCCGACCAACAAAAAAGATTCACTGGAATTTTTGAGCGGTATATGTCAGCCAAAGGAACAGATGTTCAAAATGATATATACATCGGTTTTGTCGGACCGCATGGACGATGTTTTGAAATTTCTACACGATTATGGGGACAGAAAGGATATGCAATACTGGACCCGGTAAATAACACATGGTATTAAAGGAGATAATATGACAACTAAAAAACCAGATCTGATATTTGTAGTTGGTGGATGCGCTGAGATCCGAAGAGAACAAATGGAATATGTCAGCAAAAAACAATTATGGGACTATGAGTGTCAGAATATCCGAGATAGCTTTATGCACAAGACCAGCCGGGTTAAATCCGGTAAAGCAGGTAATATCAAGGAATACGGGAACTGGTACAGAACAGGCTCAGATGGGTATTTAAAGATAGTTGGAAAAACAGAACCTGTTTATGAAGACTATTTCAGCAAAGAACCGAAAAAACCAGTAATCCCGGACCATGAAGAAGAAGGGAATCATTTAATTATGAAAATGAAGAATTTTGACAATTTTAAAACTCTTTTCAAAAAATGCAGATGTTTCCCGATGGAATCATTAATAACCGGAAAAGGTACCGCTAAAAAACGATTGTCAAAAAATGAGAAATTAACAGATGGTGAGACACAATGACACAATTTGAAATAGGAGATCGTGTATTATTCAGCATCGATGATAAACTACATTCTGGTATCGTTAAATGTATCGATGGTGATAAAGTTGAAATTGACGAAAAAACCGTTAAAAAATTCGGTTTTAAATAAGGGTGAAATAATATGCAAGATATAAACTATCATTCTACCTGCTTCTTTTTTGATATTGATAAAAAAAGCTGGTTTGTCCGGGATATCTTCCAAGATCTCGAAACCGGTAAAGACAAACTTTTTAGTTTTACCGCGATAATTCAAACGAAGTTTTTACCCAGCCTTAAATAAAAATAGTTTGTCTGCCGGTCCAGATCCGGATCTGATTACCTGGCAGACAAATAAACTATTTATTTCCGTTCCCTCATTTTAATTTAGTAACTCTACTAAGCCACCTTATACCTCGCCTGATATCCGCTCTTATTGTCTGTCGTCTTATCTCCGGGTCCCCGTGTATTATCCTGTCAGCAGCATCCACACATACACGCATAGCCCCAAACTTATCTACAAGTAGTAAGTACTCGTCTGTCTCTATAATCTCTCTAATGCGCTCAAAATGGATATCAAGCATATCTTTATTTTTCTCTAACATCTTCGGAACATGCTTGATAACTACCTCTTCATCTTTTTTAATCTCGGTATCAACCATTGTTAAAATTGCATCAAACAATGTCTCTATATCTGAATACCAAATCGTATCTTTTACATCTTCGGCATCTTGAAAAATCTCATTTAAATTATTTTCTATTATTTTAATATCCATCGTTGCCCACCTTAACCTATTACACATTCTTTTGCACAAGATATAAAAAATTGAATAATCATACTCATCACTAAATAAAATCCCAGGCTTATGATTAAAAACAGGGCAGCACCTACACCCGGATATAATATTTCTACAGCTTCCATGCTCATAATAGCAATTAGTATATGACCGACCAGAAAAAGGGTTTTTAAAAATATTTCCACACCAACATAATCAGAACTCATTTAATCGCCCCCAGGATCATTAATTAAAAATGCTATGTAAAAGGAATCTATACCGCCTATTATATGAACAGCCAGCACCAAACCCTGCTCAAAGGCTATTCCAAAAGCCATCAGAACAGTACCGATTACATAAAATAATATGAATAAATATTCCTTCATCATCTCTATACATCTCCATGAATTTTTCCATATGCATCTACAATGGGACCCTTCAAGGTTACAGTGTCATCATTGATCTCATCAAATGTTGCCTGATTGTCAATGACAACTTTTGCATGTTTCATGTCCTGACTCAATCGAGACTTAACACCGGAAATCGCTTCCTCTTCCGAGGAAGCCAATGTCTTTTTTTTGGTCGTTTTATATGGTGTTATGATCAATACCCGATATTCCCGTGTATTCTTACCACGGATAGTCATTGAAAAACCTCCAACGGTACATATAAAACCAATCTCTTGCCCCACATACCTTTATTATATTTTTCAATTAATTTATACTCACCATCATCCGAAATTTTAATATCAACAAACGTATTGTCACCGCTGTCTCGAGTATCTATATGACGAACATATCCACCCGGACTGATATACAAAATCATAAAATCGGAAACAATACAATCATCAGAATAACTAATCTCATCGATATTCAAAATTTCATATTCAACAATTTCATCATCAACACATCCACAAGAAAAAATGATTAGTGTGATCAACAAAACCACGCATAAAGGTTTTCTAATCATCAGAACACGTCCAATCGAGTATGTCGCGAAGCCTCTGGATATCCGATACATAGATAATTAAATGCGAAATACATACCAATATTGTTGCTTTTGCAATATGTGATAAGAGATTCAATTTCTTCCATGGTGAGCATTGAAACCAGAAATTTTTCAATTCTATCAAATCTCAGTTTAGGGTCAATTTTGATAGTCTGAACGGCTTTCACATTCATTGCCCCCCTGAGCCCGATTGACTCAATGAACTCGTGAAAGGCATCCCTGTCTGACATCATGTTAAAACCTCCATAAATAAGGACAGACAACGCTTGATCTCATCTGCTGATATGAAACACCGATCATACCCATGAGAGCCATGACAAGCCTCCCAGCCTACCCTATACATCATCAAAAGATTCGACTTTGTGATATAGAACGCCTCGAATCCCGTCGGGCCAGTGAGCAACCTGAACACATATTGTAAGCCGATATCAGGTAAGACGGTATCGTTATCATTTTTCCGCAATTGTGCAACTGTGCAATGATGTGGTTCCATAACAATCTGATAATTAAGCGTCCTCATCTCGAATGCATCACTTTTGAAACGTGAAACCCGGCACTCAATTTTTCCAGAAGTAGGAAGCGTATTATGAAGGTCGAAGATGCCAACCATTATTTCACCTTCTTGCATCCAGGAGGTGTCTTTTGTTCAAGATCAGTTATTAATATCTGGTATGGCTTGACCCTATTGATCAACTCAGCAACGATATTAACAATTTTCTCGATGTCTTCAACATCATGTTTTTCTGAAACATACCGCTTCGCCTGATGATGCCAATACAACGCCTTTACATTATACTTGGGTGGATCCTGCCTGGTATGTTCTGGCTTATCGGCTTTCTTTTCGAAACGGCTCATTCAGATCGCCCCTGGATATTCATCAGCAGGATACTCAGCAACCCGCTCCCATTTATCAAAATCCCGGCATGAATCACACGGAGACTCATTAGAATTGTTATGAAGATATCTGCATGTCTCGCAATATTGATCATCTGCGACCCTTTGAAGTCCTTCAAAATACGATTCCATTCAGACCGCCCCGGAGTCATTGACCAAAATGTCTTTCTCAAAATAATCAACAGCCTTTTCAGGAGTCATATTCTGCAATCGGCAATATAACCCCAACTGAAAATTAATTTTCGACCCTTTATGACCTCTTCCTATTCGGAAAGTATGGCCTCTTCCGGCAGCAATCTTACGCATTTCGTCAGCGAACTCATGCGTCTCCTTAATGTCTTTTTCAAAAGCTCTGCACGTCGCACTTGTGGTGATTCCACTTTGTTCTATCAACTTATATCCTTCCTTAAAATTTATGCCGCTTATCAAACGACATCGCAAAATACGCTAAACTTATATATATAATTATCTTAATTAGTAATGGGTCAGGTCAACCGGGATTTATCACCCCGGTTAAGGTTGTCTATCAACACCTTATCCACCTGGCCCACAATATTTTTCTAACGGCCCTTAAGATATAATTAGGTTAATATATTAATTATCCTAAAAAAATTAGATTATAAAAATAAACCTAATTCGACAATTAACGATACTGTTTTTACAGTATAAACAATTTTTAAATATGTCTATGTGTGTAAAGTCTGCTATTACTTAATTACCCATGGTGAAAAGCGCAAAATTCCAGTTATCAAATTTTTGAATCGTCAGACGCCGAACTATCCATTATCACGACCACGAGGCACAGGATCATTAATATAATTGCAATTTGTGGAATGATAATAATTATACCTGAATACATATCATTTCTGAAATACCACGACAGACCACCAAAAGTATGAGATATTGCAACAAGTACAACACTCACACACGCCACAGGAAACAACCGATGACCACTCAACGCCCCGAGGGCAATATATGAACCCATAAAATATACTGCCATAATAAATATGAGATACGGAATAAAAATACCATATTCCATAACATAAGCAAATATCACACTATGCTCATTTTCGATTAAATATTCCTTATTTCCTGCAAACCACAACGAAGAAATATAATCAATTGCTACCGATATACTGAGCCACATTGATATTACAATTTTATATTTCATCCGAATCACACCACACAGATACTATTGAAACAAGAACAATATAAATCTATAGTTTGTCGTTCCTGGTCAACATGATCAGAGAACCGGCAAAGACAAACTATTGAACAATTTGTCCGTGATATCAGAGTGATCCTTTTCTGCAGCACAGACAAAGTAAAATAAACAATTTGTCTACTCGATCAAGTTAGATCTCACCTGAAGGCAAGACAAATTTGTCGATGATATCACAACTTCCGGAGCTGGCCAGGCAGACAAAGAATAATTAATTTTTTTCGGCTGGTTTGCCAGAACAAACCAGTTTAGAAGATAAGGCTCCTTCGGGCAATATTCCTATATCATATAGAATAGCAAAATGTTAAAATATGATAAAATATGCTATTCATTTAGTGTTTTTTTTTCTTACTGGGGTTTTGTGTCCCAAATATCA
>JAGLWB010000395.1 GCA_023133655.1 Bacteroidales bacterium | reverse complement strand
AAATCTTTTACATTTTCAACTCCTTCTTTTTCCATTTTTGCCATCAAGGCATCATTATAGGTAAAACTAATCCACTTTCCATCTCCACTCCAGGTATGTGCATGTGTTCCACCTCTTAATGCGCCAGGTGTAAATGGTGGAACCACATCTCTTGCATCCATTAATATGGGCTCACCAGGATAGTCCATATCCACAGCTACTCCTGTCCTTCTGGAAAATTCATAGGGACGTGTAAAATCACAATTTTGCAAACCATGAATAAATAAGACCGTATTAGTAACTGGGTTGAATGTGGCCCCGCCAACACCCGGACCAAAACTCGTTTGACCTTGGGTACGGTAAAGTTGCTTAATTTCTTTTGTAAGCGTATTCACAACCTCGATACAGCATGTCCGGCCGATATGTGCTCCGTCGTTTCGCGTGTCATATACGATCCAACGATTATCTGGTGAAAAGTACTGTGTTGTATGCAGATAATGACCATAATCACTTGACGTCAATTGAGTTTCCTGCATTTTTAAAAAGGGTTTCCATATATCCATATATCTTTTGTTTTTTGTTTTACATGAAAAACATGTTAATACAATCAATGAAAAAATAAACAGTCTATTCATAGCTTTTAATTGCAGACAAGTCATTGCGTTTTTATTTCAATGGCAGATTATCTCTCTATTTATCTGATTTTTTGGATAAATTTACCTGACCATTATCAAACACTCAAGTGTCAGAAATCAGAATCATTAATTCTTCGATTAACCATAAAGCGGTCCATAGTTACGACAAGCCCTATAGTCGGAACCTTCGGGATCCATGCCAAAAGCAGCCCAATCTTTCGGTCTGTAGATCCGGTTTTCATCAACATTATGCATATTTACCGGAATTCTAAACATGGAGCAGAGCGTAATGATTAGATCGCCATAGTGACCATAACTGAATGCAGCATGATTAGCACCCCAGTTGGCCATTACCGAATACACATCTTTGAATGCACCTTTACCAGTAAGCCTTGGTGCAAACCAGGTAGTAGGCCATGTAGGATCGGTGCGTTCATCAAGCTTTTCATGCACCTCGGAAGGTAGGTCTATGGTCCATCCTTCGGCAATCTGCATAACCGGACCCACTCCTTTCACAATATTGATACGGCACATGGTAACCGGCATTTCCCCTTTTGAAACAAAATGAGAGGAATAACCACCTCCTCTGAAATAATCATAATTAGCCACGGGCCAATCGGTTGCTTCCAAACATTTATACATTTCCTCTTCGGTGATCTCCCAGAATGGTTTCATTGCAGGTTTGCCATCAATCTCCTGTTGCCCTGAGCCATCCAGTGCCGATGAACCGGAGTTGATCAGGTGGATAAAACCGTTTTTGGCTTTTCCCCCAGGCCTGTGGCTGGTTACTCTTTCCACAGAGTCCGGACTCCAATAAGTCCGTACATCAGAAAAGATCTGTGCCTGATTGGTAACCAAGTATCCGAACAACATAGAAACGCCGTTCAGGGAATCATTTTCGGTTGCCATGGTATAAGGTCTTCTGATCCCATTCCAATCAAAGGATGAATTCAGTATGGCTTCCATAAAATCACCGTTCGGCATATAGTCGGTCCATTGCCTTTGTCCCTGGAACCCGGCAGCAATAGCATTGTGACCGAGGGCCTCTTCCCCAAATCCAAGTTCTTTCAATTTGGGGTTGCCGTTCATCAGATCACGCGCGATTAGAGCCATCTTCACTACCATTTCCCATTCTTCGTCCATGCGTTTGCGTGATTTTTTTTTGTGCTCCTGGTTGTTATTCACACCCTCCTTACAATGTTCCCTTGTCCATTTCAATGCTTTTTTGAATTCCTCAGGGTCATATATTCCGAGTTCCATTCGCCGATGTATCTCGCTCATATCCACATACTCATTTCGCATTCCGAGAAAATCCTTAAAAAAGTTGTCATCTACAATAGATCCTGCTATTCCCATCGACACGGAGCCTATGGATAAATAGGATTTCCCTTTCATCAGTGCAACGGCCAATCCGGCTTTTACAAACTTCAACAAGTTCTCCTGTACCTCTTCGGGAATGGATTCATCGTCATTTTCCTGCACATCGCGACCATAAATACTAAAGGCAGGAAGCCCTTTTTGTGCATGGCCTGCCAGTGCTGCAGCCAGATAAACAGCACCCGGTCTTTCAGTACCATTAAAGCCCCAAATGGCTTTCGGACGAGTGGGATGCATGTCAATAGTTTCCGTGCCATAGCACCAACATGGGGTAACAGTAATTGTCAATCCAACCCCTTCCTTTTCGAATTTCTCATCACAAGCAGCGGTTTCGGGAACTCTTCCAATGGTAGAATCGGCAATGACACATTCTACTTTTTCTCCGTTATAGTATTTCAATTGGGAACTGATGAGACGGGCCACATTCCTGGCCATATTCATTGTTTGCTCCTCCAGAGATTCCCTGATCCCGTCCAGACGGGCATCGATCACTGGACGAATACCAACTTTAGGCATTGTTTCTGATTGACTTTTTGTATTACCTTTCATAACTGAATTTTTTGTTTTACTATGTTATTATTCCGGTTTATATTCAGGATTCATCGTATGCATTATCGGATCCATTCTACTGAGCCATGTATGCAGATTATTGAGCAATTTATCTTTTACTTCAGGCAAAGAATCTGACAGATCATGAGTTTCGCCGATGTCTTTACGGAGATTGTATAATTCCACTTTTTCCGGATCATAAAATTTAATCAGTTTATAATCACCCGAGCGAATAGCCGCTCCGGGTAGGTTTCCCTGGGGGGCATAATGTGGATAATACCAATGCAGGTAGATGTTAGTATCTGCTGTTTCTCCTTTGAAATCATTTACAAGAGAGCGACCATCAATAGGCGATCCTGGTTTTGCTTTGTTATCAACTATATCCACTATAGTTGCATATATATCGGAAGAGATGGTAGGATTTTCACTGATCGATCTCGATTCAATATGCTCCGGCCACCGCATAATAAAGGGTACCCGAAGCCCCCCTTCATAGAGATGCCCTTTACCGCGACGAAAGGGACTATTATCGGTAACCGATTCAACGGCCCCGTTATCGGAGGCAAATACCACCACCGTGTTTTCATACAAATCCAATTCATCGAGGGTTTGAAGGACGCGTCCTACATTCCGGTCAACACTTTCAACCATGGCTGCATAAACCGGATCAATCTTTGTACCTTCAATTATAGGTTTATATTTTTCAATCAATTTTTCCGGGGCCTGGAGAGGAAGATGAACAGCATAATGTGAAAGATATACCAGGAATGGTCTGTTTTTGTTCTTCTTAATAAATTTAATGGCTTCATCGGTCAACCGGTCGGTAAGATATTCACCAGGTTTACCGCCTTCCAGGGTAGGGATGGTAGCATTCCACGGTTGATCCGGATTTTCATAGGGATAAAAATGACTGGGCGGCATGCCTTGGGTCCAGCCTGCAACATTCTCATCAAACCCCTGATCCGTTGGCCAATAACCTTCACGACCCACATGCCATTTACCTATACTGATTGAGGTATAACCGGCAGGTTTCAATGCTTCGGGCAGGATCACCTCATCATGAGGAATATCCATCAGATCGTTGGGTGGAATGATCCGGCTATTCTCCGGATGACGATGTCTTCCGATCCGGGTGATATGACCAGTAAAATGGACTCTTGCCTGATTTTTACCGGTTAGTAAGGCCACACGTGTTGGTGAACACACGGGACAGGAAGAATAGGCATTGGTCCATTTCATTCCCTGTTCGGCCAGACGATCAATATTCGGTGTTTTAATATATTCCTGTCCGTAACAACCCACGTCCTGAGATCCCAGATCATCAATAAGAAAGATCAAAAAATTGGGCTGCTCCTGCTCCGCGTCACTGCAGGAAGTCAATCCTAACAAGCTTAGGGTAGCAATTCCTATTCCCATGGTAGTCGTTAAAAACGTTTTCATAGTTTTTTATTTAAAGTGTTCTACTTTTCGTGGATAATCATCGCTATATACATAAGCCTCTCTCATCATCTGCTTCATTTCTTCAACTATGTCAGGATGGTTAGCGACTATATTCCTGGTTTCCCCAGGATCTTTTTTCAGATCATATAATTCAAATAGGACCTCACCATCTCTTGTAATACTTAGCGCTTTGTATTTTCCATACCTCAATGCTTGTTTAAAAGTATTTCTCACATGGCCGTAATCCCAGTACAGATATTCATGTTTTTCTCCCTGTCCTCCTTTTAAATCAGGTAGTATGGATACTCCATCGGTTTTAATTTCATCAGGATAATCAATGATATCAGCAAATGTGGGCAGTATATCCCAAAATGCAATGATCTTATCATTTTGGGTTCCTTCGGGGATCACATTTTTCCATTTTGCAATAAAAGGTATCCTGATGCCTCCTTCGTAAAGGTCTCTCTTTCCTCCTTTAAATTGGCCGTTACTGTTGAAGAACTCAATGGGGGTTGATATACCTTTATAGGGACCGTTATCACTGGTAAAAATCACCAGTGTATTCTCCTCCAATTGTAATTCTTTCAGCAAACTTGTCAATAAACCCACATCTTTATCCATTCGTGTGATCATAGCCGCATAATTTTTAGCGATCTGAGGCCACTTTTTTTTAGTATAAGGTTCATCGGAGGGAACCATATAATGTTCAGGGATATCCTTTGAATAATCTGAATAGTGAGGAATGGTATAGGAAACAAAAAGAAAAAAAGGATGGTCTTTGTTTCGTTTAATAAAATCAATGGCTTTTTCTGTGAATAAATCATGTGTATAGAACCTGTTTTCACCTCCCCGGTTTCCTGCCATTTTACCTACTTCATTCACAATCACCATATCCTGCAACAACACCAATTTATCATTCTCCCAGAGAAAATCCGGATAGTAAAAATGTGCCTGATCCTGGTTGTAATGACCATACCAGTAATCAAATCCCTGCTGGTTGGGTAGTCCCCATGAGCCCGGTATACCTATCCCCCATTTTCCAACACCACCTGTCTGATATCCTGCCTGTTTGAGTAATTCGGCTACGGTAAAGTCATCAGGACGTAAAAAAACACCATGGGGTAAATTGTCCCTGATCCGGTTATGCCCGTTATGAAAACCGGTCATCAGGCTGCTTCGTGAAGGAGCACAAACGGTCGAACCAGCATATGCCTGTGTAAATAGCATTCCTTCGAAAGCCAGCTTATCGATATTAGGGGTCAGTATCTTTTTCTGACCATAACATCCCAAATCACCGTAACCCAAGTCATCGGCCATAATAAAAATGATGTTCGGTCTTTCATAT
>JAGLWB010000394.1 GCA_023133655.1 Bacteroidales bacterium | reverse complement strand
TGCAAAAGGTGATATGGAAGAAGGTATTGATATTATGGAAGGTGAACATTTCGACACCCCAATGAATCCCTGGGGTGGCATGGAGCAAATATGCTGGAGTCCTGATGGCAAAAAAATCGCCTATACATGTAAAAAATCTGAAGGTCTTGAATATACATTAAGCACTAACTCCGAAATTTATCTCTACGACCTGACTACAAAAAAAACAATTAATCTAAGTAAAGGAAACCTGGGGTATGACCATGACCCTGTTTTTTCCCCGGATGGAGAAAAAATCGTTTGGAAAAGCATGGAAACGCCCGGATATGAGGCTGACAAAGAACGAATCATGATGTTTGACTTCAAAAAAGAGCAGCGTGATGTGTTGACTGATCAATTTGACCAGAATGCTTCTCATTATGTTTGGTCAGAAGATGGAAAGAAATTATACTTTATCAGCGGTACAGAAGCAACCTACCAGATTTATTTTATATATCCTGACTCAAAAAAAAATGAACAAATTACGTCTGGAATACACAATTATACTTCCTTCGCTCTTGCAGGAGATTATATCATAGGGACAAGAATGTCGATGTCGTCCCCTGTTGAGATCTTTAAAATAGATTCAGATGGCAAAGAGGAGCAACTGACTCATACTAACAGTCAGCTATTGTCGGAAATCAACCTGGCAAAAATTGAAAAAAGATGGATACCTACAACTGATGGAAAAGAGATGTTAACATGGATTATCTACCCACCCAATTTTGATAAAAACAAACAATATCCGGCATTGCTTTATTGCCAGGGTGGACCGCAAAGCGCCGTAAGCCAGTTTTGGTCATTCCGCTGGAATTTTCAAATGATGGCAGCACATGGCTACATCATTGTTGCACCCAACAGGAGGGGTTTACCAACCTTTGGGCAAGAATGGAATGCTCAGATATCAGGAGATTATGGCGGGCAAAACATGAAGGATTATCTTAGTGCTATTGATTCTTTATCAAAAGAACCTTTCATTGACAGTGATCGATTGGGGTCTATTGGCGCCAGTTATGGAGGATACTCAGTTCTATGGTTGGCCGGCAATCACAATAAACGTTTTAAAGCATTTATTTCGCACTGTGGAATGTTCAATCTCGAAAGTCAATATGCATCCACCGAAGAGTACTTTTTTGTTAACTACGATCTTGAAGGGCCTTATTGGGAAGACCCCAAACCCAAAAGTTATGAGTTTTCCCCTCATAAGTTTGTTGCAAACTGGGATACACCAATCATGTTGATAACAGGGCAGCATGATTTACGCATTCCTTATACAGAAAGCTTACAGGCTTTTAACGTAGCCCGGTTGCAGGGAATACCGAGTCGATTACTGTTTTTTCCTAATGAGTCGCATTTTGTTTTACAACCACAAAACGCTGTATTATGGCAGCGGGAGTTTTTCAGGTGGTTAGATACTTACTTAAAGTAATATCAACATTTAAGAAATGCATGATCAGGATGAAAAAATCCGGAAAGCCGCCCAACTTTTTCTGAAGTCAAAGCGTGCCACCGCTTTCACGGGTGCCGGTATCTCAGTTGAGAGCGGAATTCCTCCATTCAGGGGAAAAAACGGACTATGGACAAAGTTTGACCCGATCTGTCTTGACCTTGGCTTCTTTCTTGGTAAACCGGAAGAATCATGGCCACTGATCAAACATATTTTTTACGATTCGTTTGCCAATGCACGCCCTAATAAAGCCCACTTCGGGCTAGCCCTTCTTGAAAGAAAAGGGGTTATTCAGGGTGTGATTACTCAAAATATTGATAATCTTCACCAGGAAGCAGGAAACAGAAATGTGATTGAGTTCCACGGGAATTCAAAATATCTAAAATGTACAGGTTGCCAAAACCGGTACAACATAAAAGATGTTCATATCACAAACACACCTCCCTCCTGCCCCAAATGCAAAAAGTTGCTAAAACCTGATTTTATCTTCTTTGGCGAAGGAATACCTCAGGATGCTTATTATGCTTCCCTTGATGCAGCGGAACATTCCGATCTGTTTCTACTGGTTGGAACATCCGGAGAAGTGGTTCCTGCCAGTCAAATTCCATTTCTTGCTAAACAAAATGGCGCTAAAATTGTTGAAATCAATGTAACACCATCTGCTTATACCGACCAAATAACTGATATCTTTATTAACGGACAGGCTGGTGAGGTAATGGAGAAATTGGTACAAGTAATATTTGCCTGAACCGCTTCTGTTAAATCTGAATTCAATCTTCTTACATGACTTTGTGGCACACACCCCACCTGTCAAAATTTCCATTTTCAGTTATGGCATATTAATTGTCTACTGTGGGAACAGTAATTTCAATATATAATTGTCATGGAAATTAAACACCTTCACTCACATAATGATCTAATTAAAAACATCGGCAACCTTGACAAAGCCTATGTTTTATTGTACAAAGCAGGATCTGACTCAAGTGAATGCTCTGTAAAAAGCATTGAAGAAGCTTCGCATAAGCACGAAAAACAGCATGTATATATGGTGGATGTAAACAAGGTGAGAGATATTCATCCGGTTTACAGTATCAAAACCGTTCCTTCATTACTTGTTTTTGAAAAAGGGGAATACAAAAATGTAATTAAAGGCTGCAATGATGTTGGATTTTATTCATCCGTTTTTGATAACATTGTATACTCTGCTACAAGTGATGAGGCAGGCCAGTCACAAAAGCGAGTGACTGTTTATTCCACACCAACTTGTTCATGGTGTACTACTCTTAAGACCCATCTGCGTAAGAATGCCATCAGGTTTACTGATATTGATGTTTCCAGTGATCAGGCACAGGCAGAAGAACTGGTTAGAAGAAGTGGACAACAAGGCGTTCCTCAAACAGATATCGACGGAGAAATTATTGTCGGCTTTGATAAAAACAGAATTAACAAATTATTAGGAATTAATTGATAAACAAGCAAAAAAATGAAAGAATTACAACCATTAAGTCAAAATGTAATTATTGACCTCACAGATGATGTGTCTCAAACTACAACCCCGGGTGGGATAATTATCCCGGATACAGCAAAAGAAAAGCCATCTTATGCCAAAGTAATTGCTATTGGTAATATTGAAGATGCCGGTATTGCCGTTGGTGATACGGTATTCTTTAAAAAATTCTCCGGTACAGAACTTGAATTTGAAGGGAAAAAATACCTGGTGATCCCTTATGCCGACTTGCTGGCAAAGATTGTTGAAACAGAGGAAATATAGTCTAACCTACGACACCCCTTGTGGATGTCTCAAAAGTCAATCTTTTTAGGTTCTCACAGATACCACAGATTTTCACAGATGGCTTAAGAGCCTAATATTACGATAATTAGAATAAAGATAAATCTGTGTATATCAGTGAAAACTGTGAGAAATATTACTATATTTATTATGCTTTTATACAGGCAGCGGGGTTGGTTAATGATCATACAACTGACTGTTTTCGGTATAGTGAGGTATAGCTACATAACAAAAAAGAAAACTACGTAGTTTTCTTTTTTATCATTTTTCTCTAATGTTTTTAACAATACTATTCCGTAGCTTTTTTTTGATGTGATATAAATTCTACCATCCACAGAGTTGAAGCGGTGTAGTAGGAATTTTTTCAGATAAGAAGGAAAAGGTAATTGAATATCAAACAGGCTTAAAATATAATCTCTTTAAAAAATAGCAAGGAATAGTTATTCATACAAATGGAACTTTTTAGAAGAATGCTATCACTTTTTGCCACCGGTGACTCTCCAGGTATGGTTAAATGCTATCACTTTCATCCCGGATCCTAGCCTGCAGCAGCTGGCCAGGTCGCTTAAATGCTATCACTACCACCAGAAAATACTTCAACAATAGTAGTTAATTGTATTACATTATCTCTACCCCCCCTAGGTAAATATCACTAAAAAAAGTGTGCTTTTGTACGGGGCTATATAACGCATTGGTATATAGTTAGTTATTCCGCACTATTAAATAGTGCGGAAAAGTGCGGGCGCACAATTTTTTAAGGGGTTTCTGTAGAAAATTGATATAATATTCTGTAATAGTGTTATTTAAGACCGGATTAAAAATCGGTCATTTTTGTGCGGAAATGGCCCGCACAAAAGCACAAAAGCGCACTTTTTTACTTAAATATTTATAGGGGTACTTAGAGATTAGTGAAAAAAATAATAATAAGAATAATAAGTATCTTACAATCAGAATTTTCCAAGCAAAAACACCAATGCACTTGTGCACTATTTAAAATTCAAAAAAGGGGGAAGGCGCGAAAAAATTGTTATTTTTGTGCGGAATGTATAATATATAAATTAGCTTAATATAGGAATATTTGCTGAAAATCCGATCATTATACTCGCATCAGATGGTAGTTCGTTTTTCCTTTTTGCAGTAATAAACTATTTTTATTGTTACATCGACCGTTAAGTGTTATTAAAAAAGATGAAAATACCTAATCAACAAATAATTGGAAATCAAGCTGAATCATTTGTTTCGTTTAAACTAAGTAGATTTTGTTTAATTCGTCCAGTTGCATCAGGAACAGATATCGGAATAGACCTTTATTGTGAATCAATAAAAGAAAATAAACCCCATATTCATTTTTGGATTCAAGTTAAAGGATCAAATGACGGAAAGGCATCATACAAATTTAGTACTAATCATCTTGAATACTGGGATACTCAACCGGTTCCAGTTTTTGCATTTCTCGTCACAAACAGTAAATTATTAGAACCTGAAAATTATAACATCTATGTCATAAATATTACAGAGCAATTAATTTCTGGATTAGATCTTAAAGGAAATTCTAAAACTCTTCATTCTGATATATGTATTAAAAATGATGACGAGCTAGAAGACTTCATTAACAAAACTGTAGAAATAACAACATCTAGGCAAAAGCTAAAGGATGGGATAATTTCACCAACCCCTTCCAGTAAAAACCAATATGTGAAATACATATTTTCTCAAGGTGCCTCAAGGTATTCGGATCTAATATATCAGACCATAAGAGTTAATTCTGCATTTATTGTTGAAGATTTAGTTGAAAGAGAAACAGGAGATCCCCAAAATGAACAATTCAAGAAGAAGAGGAAGGAGTTTACTTTAGTTTTAGAAGCTTTTAAGGAAAGAAAAAACTGGGAAGTCCCGTATGGTTTGGGTCTTTCTTACTTTCAAGATAAAAGAAACAATGATGCTTTAGAGCAATTTAAGAGGTCAATAGACATTATTAGATCCGATCTTAAAGTAAATCAAGCTGAATTTAGTCCGAAAGTACGCGATATTGAGCAATTAATAGAAAGGATAGAAAATAATAACAACACCTAATAACGGCTCAAACGCAAGTGGCCGAGAACAAAATTGACACATAAAACCAAAACTGAAAAACGGCCACCTGCGTTTAGGCGGGGCCGTTCAAGCCAAAAATTATAAGAAATGAAATTCAAGAACATAGAAGAATTTATGACAGAAGTAGGTAAGTTGCCGCCTGAAGATGATATCATCGAGGAAGATGGTATGAAACGGTTGAGATTGGATTATGCTATAAACCGAATGAACGAAATTTTTGGGGAGGGGAATTGGAATATTGAAAACATCAGAAAAGGTGAGCTAAAAAATGAACAAGGACATTCATTTGGAAATACATGCGTCCTAAGCGTGACTTATAAACACCCAGTAGCTGGCCATTTGCTTGCGAGAGAAGGAGTGTCTGAAACTGGGGGAGAAATAGACAATAATATAATCGGGAGAGCTTTTCTCAATGCAATTTCCTCAATAGGTGGTACATTTGGAAGGTTCCTTTAAGACCAATTTGGACACTAATGACTAGCAATTTTTAACAGTTCGTCAAGCGGTTTACATAAATTCAAAAAAATAATCTCCAAATTTGTTTTGTAAAACAGCAAATTTTTCGTTATATTTGGTGAAATTATTGATATTTGCAGTAAAATTGAAGCTGAAGTGTCTGAGAATTGAGTATTTGAAAGGTTGCTGTACTCTGGGTTGTTATGCGCCAGATAAAAGACAGTTTTTTGCCTTTGGGTAAAACATAAAGCTATAATAATATAGACACTTGAATCGTTTTATTGTTTTTTATGTTGCAAAAAAGAAATATTTATATCTTTGAAAACAAAACCAAACTAAATGTATGAAATAGTTAAAAATATTTTGACCAGCCCAATGGGGAGTTTTGGATCAATGTTCGCAATTGTTTGTCTAATTCTTTTTCTTACTTATAAATCAGGAAAAATTGTTGAAAAATTTAACTTAGTTAAGATAATTCAAGATAGTATTGATAAAATTAAGGAAGACATTGCTGAGATAAAAGGATTTATTCAAGTATTTAAACAAGATTCCAGTCGTTTTGCTCAATCAAGCAGTCCTATTAATTTATCTGAATTAGGTTCTGAAGTTTCAAAAGATTTACATATTGAAAGGATAATTAAGAACGATTGGGAAAAACTAAATAAGAAAATTAAGTCTTTACTAAAAGAAGACACTAATCCTTATAATATTCAAGAAGTATGTTTTGCTCTTGGTGATAAATATTTTGGAATAGTATCTGAAGAGGATTTAGATGCTATAAAAAAGTATGCTTTCAGTAAAGGTTATAATTTGTCAGATTTTGATATTGTATTTGGTATTGTATTAAGAGATATATATTTCAAGGAAGAAGGTATTGATGTTGTCGACGTAGATGCTCACGATCCTGCTAAAAAGCAAAACGATAAAAAATAAGCCAACTGGTTTCTCTCTCCTGGCGTTCAACCTGTATGGGTATGGGGTTGAGTAATAAATATCTCGAGTTTATAAAACAGGAATCCCATTTTATTCAATTCTTTAATAGCACATTTAGTAATGTTGATGAGCTTTTTCTGGTCAACACCTTTGCTTTCTTCTTCATTAAGCAAAGCAAGCATTACTGCACACGCCTCTGCTTGCGATAAATTGCTCTTAGGATTCGCATCCGCCCCTATTTTGATTAGTTTGTCTGATAAAAACATAATTTAATTTAATTAACCGGTATAATGATCATCTGCCACTGTGAAATATTCAACACCTCCTGATTTGTGATTGCCTCCTCTTTGCTTGGGGTTGAATTCCAGGTTTCGGTATTTGCAATAAGAGATGATTTTCTTTTTGAAAAGTATGGTGGTGATCTTATGAAATTGAATGAGCTCTCCGGATCCATCCTTGTTATTAATTACCCTGTCGCAATCTCTTGATAATTCGATCTCCTTTCCCTTGAGTGTATTGGCAAGGAGATCATCAACGCCTTTATCATTGTTATCATTGGCTTTTATGTGGGCGAAATATATTTCAAGGTGGATGCCGATGTTATACAATGTTTTAACATATTCTCTGAAATTCTTAACTGTATAGCGTGTCATTATAGGATAATGCTTTGGTTATAAAAGAAAGATTGCAGAAATAATTTTCATTTTTGTTTCGCTGAATCAATTTCAAAAAATGTTTTGAATGGATAATGAAAAATTAATGAAATAATTTTTTAATTTTATCATTTCATTAATAAGCATTAATTTCACTTTTAAATGAATAAGAATTTACTTCTGATTCTGGTACTGCTTTCTTTCTGCAACAGAGTAATTAGCCAACCGGATACCTCAACATCAAAATCTTTTACTGGTATTACACAAAACACCCTTACGGATAAGGAAAAATCCGAAGGATGGATTCTGCTTTTCGATGGTAGAACAACAAAAGGGTGGAGAAATTTTAAGCAAAACGAAGTTAACGATGGCTGGCAGGTTATTGATGGCAACCTGGTGGCCCTGGGTAAAGGAGGTGACCTTGGTGGTGACATCATCACAATTGACCAGTTTGAAGATTTTGAATTAACCCTTGAATGGGCGATCTCTGATGAAGGTAACAGTGGAATATTTTTTCATGTCCTGGAAGGAGATTATCCAACAGTATATGCATCCGGTCCTGAATATCAATTAATTGACGATGATGGTTTCCCACAAAAGCTGGAAGAATGGCAAAAAACAGGTGCAAACTACGCCATGCATCGAACCGTAAATAAACGACTGATGCCAACCGGTCAATTCAATACGTCATGGATTATAGTCAAAAACGGAACCGTTGAACATTGGCTCAATGGTAATAAGATCCTTGAATACGAACTTTGGAGTGACGACTGGAAAGAGCTCGTTCAGAATTGCAAATGGAAAGATTATCCTGGCTATGGCCTTGCCAGAAAAGGATACATTGCCTTGCAGGACCATGGAAGTGTGGTGAAATTCAGAAATATTAAAATCAAAAACCTTACCGATAATGGAAAACCCCTGTTCAACGGGAAAAATTTGGATGGATGGAAAATTCATGGGACTGAAAAATGGTACGTTGATAACAACACCCTGGTTTGTGAGAGTGGTGAAGAAAGAAAGTACGGTTATCTGGCTACTGACGGAATCTATAAGGATTTTGTTCTTCGCCTGCAATTCAAACAGGAGTCTGATGGCAATAGTGGTGTATTTTTCAGGTCATCACTGGATGGTACAAAGATAAGTGGATGGCAGGTGGAGGTTGCTCCTCCGGGAAAGGATTCAGGAGGAATATATGAATCATACGGAAGAGGATGGCTAGTACAAATACCGGAAGAAAAAGAAAAAATCCTACAAATGGGTGAATGGAATGAGCTGGTTATACTTGTCAAGGAAGAGAGGGTAATAACCTGGCTCAACAATGAAATGATGACAGACCTCAGAGATGACAAAATAGGAAAGGCCGATGGTGTGATTGCTCTCCAAATTCATGACGGCGGAGGTATTAAAGTGAAGTGGAGGGAGATTTTTATCAAAGAGTTGTAGGATGAATAATAGCCGGTAGGCGGTAGCCGGTAGCTGGTAGCCGGTAGCCGGTAGCCAGTAGGCGGTAGCCGGTAGCCAGTAGGCGGTAGCCGGTAGGCAGCGAAGCCTTAACCTTGAATCCGCCTGAGGCGGAC
>JAGLWB010000393.1 GCA_023133655.1 Bacteroidales bacterium | reverse complement strand
CGTTTCCTGTCAAAGGAGAAGAAACACTGCAGATACCTGTCACACTGCCATGCTTTGGTGATATGGAAACTGTACATTCAGATGCTGAAATACAATCAATCTACATTAATACATTAAACTCTGCTAATGATTTTTTTGTATTTTATATACATCCTTCGTACGAACCAGTATTCAAATTGACGATGCTAAAAGACATACTTTGCTATATAAGGGACAATGATAGATTTAATCCTGTAATAATGTCAGAAATTGCGAAACATATAGATTCCGGGATCGATTGATGTCATGAAGATACTTCAGATATATGAACTAAGGCCCTATGAATGTGGTGCGGGAGGTGTAGAAGTTGTAATTGCTGAAACGTCAAAACGCCTTGTTGAGATGGGGCATGAGGTTACTATACTCTCAGGTGCAAACTCAAATGTAGATGAGGAATATATTGATGGTATCAGGGTCAAAACTGTGGATTTTCTTGGTTTTATGGGCCGTTCATGGAACCCATCCAATCTTACATTTGGCAGGCAGCTAATGTTTCCTTTATCTGCTATCCTTAATAGGTTAGGGTCATTTGATATTTATCATGGGCATATTTATTCTTCCGGACTGGTCGCGAATTTGCTGGCCAGAGTGAATGGTGGGGTGGCAGTGAATACCATACATGGTTCGTATTATCCTGTATGGGATGTGCTGACCGATCCAATAAGTGCAGCATTCTATAAAAATGTTGAACGAATATTAGCTCCTGCACTGGCAAGAATATCCGGAGTACAGATACATACAGGGGAATATTTTGCAAAGCAGGTACTTAAATGGGGTGTTCATGAGGATAAGATCAGGGTGATACACAACGGTGTTGATGTGGAGCGTTTTAATCCGGATGTTGAACCTATCCTGAAATCCGATGTTCCTATTGTCCTTACAGCCAGGCGTCTTGTAAAGAAGAACGGGATAGATTATCTGGTCCGGGCTATGAAAGATGTGCTGCGTACGAATCAATGCAGGTTGATGATCCTGGGCAGGGGACCCGAATGTGCAAATCTTAAGAGGCTTGTCTTTTCTTTGGGCATTGAAGAGCATGTTGACTTTATGGGAGCCATCCCGTATGATGGGATGCCTGGATACATAGCGGCTGCCGATGTGGTGGTTGTGCCAAGTATTATTGAAGCATCCAGCCTGTTCATGCTGGAGGCTATGGCCATGGGAAAAGCGGTTGTGGCAACTGATGCTGGCGGCCTTCCTGAAGTGATGGATGAGGACAGTGGTATTCTTGTTCCGGCAATGAATGAAAAGGCATTGACATGGGCTATTGTGAAGTTGTTGGATGACTCGGTATTACAAAGGAAGCTTGGTAAATGTGCCCAAAGGCTTGTAATTTCCAGGTTTACATGGGACAAGGTTACAAAACAGATAGAGGAAGAATATTTAAGGCTGTTGGAGCTGGATTGACTGCCCCGCAATTCGGTAATGTCTGGCTTTTTTGAGATACAGGTATGCGAACAGCATGTAATATAATCCGAACAGAATATAACCGATCACTTCATGGGCATTAGATAGTGCTTGTGAGCCAAAGTAATAGCCTATCATTGTCAGCATCACCAGACGCAATATATTCTGTACAAAAGTGCCGATAACGCCGAAAATGAAAAAAAAAGCTGCGTCCTTCTTAGGTAAGGGTATATCTGCCATCATCAATGCAAAGATGGCTATGAATAAGGCAAGCGCTGCAACACCGGTGCAGGCAGTGTTTATTATAATTAATATGTTCTCTTCGGTCAGAGAAATAATTCTTATTGTATAATTGGAAAAATTAACCGGAATAAATATAGATGATATTTTAACTGTAATCCAGGTTATAAATTGTAGAAAAGTTTCGCTGGTATGCTGTTCTGCAAATTCAGGAAATGCTATGGAAAAACCATAGATACTCAATAAATATGTGGGCAGTATTGCGAATTTCCCAATAACCAGAAAGTAAATACCAAGATATCCTAAAATTATTTTAAATACTATATATGGTAAGTCAACATTTTTCGGCATTAAAATTGATAAACTTATTAATACAATACCTGAAATGAAATATGTAAGTTCGATTTCTTGATCTTTGCTTATTCTATACAATTCTTTGATATTCGATCTTGTTATGAAAAATATGATGCATAGCAGTAAAACCACATATGGATACAATCCCATTGCAGCAATATTTTGAATTTGGGAATAAATAGACGAGTTTGATAGTAGCAAATAGGTATTTGCTGTAATGATAATAAAACTTATCAGAAGTATGATTTTCTTAACAAGTGGCTCAATTTTGATTACATTCATGAAAATCAAATTTTATTTCATCAAACGGTTCTGTCTGGTTGTCAAGAATAACCACAAAACTGGCATTCATTTGATCATCAATCCTGAATACTCTTGAAGTACCACATTCCTGTTCGGGTAAAAGATAATAGGTATCGGAATTGATGTAAGAATTTTCAGCATAAAATTTTATGGTGAATTTATGTGGATTTTCATAAATATTATTTATATAAATTTTTATTTTTGTGAAATTTTCATTTTCAATTGAAAAATCAGTTCGCTCGGTATTTATAATTTCATCTTGTTTAACATCCTGTTGTATATTGAATGAAATTATAACAAACAAATATATTATAATAAATAAGCTGATTATATATAGTTTTTTTATTTGCATGTAATAGTATTATATAATTTTTTTCTGAAAATAAAATAAGTAAAACTAAGTAGAATTATTATAAATGAATAAGAAGAAAATTCAGGGGCTGTGATTGCTGTGAAACTTACTTTGTCACTTCCTGTTCCTCCTCCGATAGATTCCCCTACACCTGGTCTATTGTCAAATTCTTCATAATAAATATACCAAGTACCTTCTGTAGCATATTCAAAGGTTGAAAAATAATCAAATACTTCCTCTTCAAAATCGCCTCCAGAATAATCTACATAATCTGTCCAAACAGTACCAGGTATATTTGTTTTCGAATATTTAAAAACCATGTAACCATTTTTATTATTTCCATCAGCCCATGAAGAATCGACATAATCATGAACAGTTTCGCCTACCGTTGGTTCATCTGGGTCTATATTATGGGTATAGGTAATTTTATCAGCAAGTGAGGGGGATACTGTATATAAAAATAAAACAAGAATCAATAAAAATAATCGAACAGCATTAATCTTCATCGTATCCCCCCAACAATCATAGCAATCTGCGTAAAAACTATCCCCACAAATATTACAAACAATATTGCAGATAACCTGCTGAATCGTACCCTTAGATCACCTATAATAGTAAATGTCCTATCCAACAGTTTCGGTTCGGTCAATTCAAGATAGATTAGAAGGATGATCAACACAATACTGAACACTAATCCCACGTTCATTGAATCACTGGTGCTGAAGGTTTCATCATAGAATCCCATGGAGCTAATCACGCTGGTGGAGCTCATCAAAGAAGTTGAAAATGTGGCAAATGATACAAAACTACTCCATACCTGAGGTGGATATGCTGGCAGCGAGATAATCTTATCGTGATTCCCACTATCCGACTGGGTCTTGACCATAAAAGTCACTTGCTCGCCCAGTTCGAGCGGGTTCAGATATGTATATTGGAACTGCTTGCTGGTACTTGGCTCCAGAACTGTACTGCCACTCATTACCACCTGGCCATTGGCATAGAACTGGTACTGGGTGTCGGATGTTTCAGAACCGGGGTTATTCAAAGAATAGGTTACAATGATGGGAGTATTTTCCCTGGGAACCTCGGGTATAACAGTCATGGTAATAGGGTCATCCAGTGTATTAGTACTATAAGCAAAGCTGGCTAACACAAAAATTGCAAACCATAATACCATGGTTCTAAAGATTAATCTATTATTATCTGTCCTATTTCCCACAATTAAATTCCTCAAATATTTAATGCTAATCAATTTTTATAGTATATATCTCTTTTTGTTTATGTCGGAATAACATTAAATTGTTTTCCCAGTATAATTATATTTTAGCAATATGTTAAATTCTATGATGATGATATAGTATCAAGGGGTGCCACTGAGGGCGTAAAGTTCGCAAAGGCAGTAGTAGTTCAACTTTGCATACTTGGCAGCGCAGTATAATCAAAATTAAAGATTTTTCAGCCATGGCCACCCTCCTCCCCTCCCCTGACCTGGATCATTAGATTGCACTGATTCAAAATGAAAAATTGAAAGCAGATTGGTGTCAAGCTGTGGCAATATCCAGTATTTCTAGAAATGATTGATTTTTGTTCTCCTTAGGAGTAATTCATTGAACGATAAAATCCATGTCTGAATTAACTAAATAAAATTAAAAAATTATCATTTTAAACAGTTGTGTTGCTGTCATCTACAAAAAAGAAAACAAAACAATATTTAAGTAAACTACAATCATCATAAATCAAAAATGACCCGGAAAATGTACAATTTGATTTCTAAAAAAATATCCGGACTTCTTTATCACCTGCATGATCCATTATTTAAGAATTCAGTGTTCATTATGCTCACATCCGCCTCAAGTGCCGGATTTGGGTTTATTTTCTGGATGATATCAGCAAAGCTCTATTCTGCAGAAGATGTGGGTATTGCAACTGCCCTTATCTCCTCGATGGCATTTATTGTGCTGCTGTCCAGGTTCGGGCTGGACATTTCTATTATCCGCTTTTTTCCAGGAAACGATAAAAGCAGGATTTTCAGCACGTCCGCTATTATTTCCACATTTTTTGCGTTGGTCTTTGGTGTGGTATTTATAGCAGGTGTGGATGTATTCTCACCTGAGCTCCATGTGCTGAGAACACCTCTTAATGCAGCGCTTTACCTGATATTCATTGCTGCAGGTTCCGGAACTTCTTT
>JAGLWB010000392.1 GCA_023133655.1 Bacteroidales bacterium | reverse complement strand
GGTTTATTTGTCGAATTTAGGAAATATTTTGGCTTGTGGATTATTACTGCCAGATGTCCAAACTCATACAGACAGAACTTGAATGGACTGCGTTAATTTTTACCTGCTTATTGTTTTTACATCGACAATCGAAAATCACCCAATCGACAATCGCCTAATTCTTCCTGTCTAGGTGGCCCCCCAGGCACTCTTCTAAAACGGTAATTTATATTGTGTTTCATCGGCTTTCTTTTGCCTTTCTGCAGCTAACCGTTTCTCTTCTTCTTTCCTCTGTTTGGCTTTCTGCCTGGATAACTCTCTTTTCTCCTTTTTCATCCTTTGGGCTTCTTTGTGGTCATTTATTTCATATTTGAAACGCGATAGTTCCCTTTGTTTAAGAATATTATCAATATACGAAATATAATTCCTCATTTCTTCAGCCAATTCCGGTTCTTTATCAATTATTAAGTCCCATTCTTCGTATACTCTTTTCATTGACCTTTCATGTTTTTCCTCGTAAGTCAGTTTCCTGGCTTTTTCAACCCTCATAATGTCGTAAGCATTTTTCCATTTGTTTTCAATAAAAATTTCGAGCTCAGGGTTCAATAAATAATATCCTCTTTCAACCCTGATAAAAAGCTTCCTGTTCCACGGGTTGGTACCGTCAACTTCGTTTTTGGCAAGATTGGCAGAAATATAATTTCGCTTTTTCCTGTACCCTGCCAATGCAACTTCGGGGTACCCAGCCACAGCATTTTCAATATCAGCAGCTTTAACCCCATCAGGCTCCCAGCGATTCCGCTTTTTGGAGGCCAATAAACCTTGCAGTGAAATAAAAAAATTGATCAAAAAATATTCGATCTTATGGTTGTCGGTTTTTATCAACTTGTCATCCACTTTAATTTTTATATTATCGGTAAGAAAAATGGGATAAAGAACATCGAGTTTGGCCAAATATGGCTTGAAAAGATAAGACTGAAAAATAGCGATCTGGATTGAATTTTTGCCAAAATTATCAGTCACATCAGGATTTGCATTGTATTCAGCCAATAATTTCAATATCCTGATACTTCCGTTATTTGCTGCTGCCAGCAATGGTGTCATGTTGAATTGATCGCGATAATCAACGCCATATTTTTTTATGTTTTTTTCTACCTCAGACACATTATCATTTTGGTAATGTTGATAATACTTTCTGAACACCGATTTTCTTTCGGCCTCAAAATTGTCGGCCTTACGGTATTTCAGCTTCGATAGTTTTTTGATACTTTCAAAATCGTTGTACAACAACGAATATGCAAAAAATTTATCTTTTGCTTTTTTATTGAAATGGTCGGGATTAAGCGCTTCTTTTTTCAGGTAATCGATATTATCCGGGCTTGTTGGTTCCCAATCGGGTTTTTCTATCGAAAGTATGGACTTCTTGATTTCTTCGGCTTGCTCATTTTTACCTTGCATTTCAAGTTTTCGGGCTTCCTTCTTCCAATCGTCAACCGATGAAATTTCTTCTTTTATGGACACTGCCTTTTGAGTCTCAACCAAATTGAGCAATCTGAGAATATTATGATTTTCTGATGTTTCCAGTATATAAAGCCTGTTTACCGCCCTGGTTACCCCTACATATAACGAATTGATATAAAATTTAAAGGCATCAAGCGATTTATCTTTCTTGTCTTTTCCCCTGGAAAAGAAAAAATTATCGTCGCTCATCTGTTCCCTGCTTATCGAAGCACAGATATTTCGAAATTCAACGCTGTTGTTGCTGATAAAATTCACAAGGATAATGTTTTCATATTCAAGGCCCTTTGCCTCATGTATCGAGAAGATCAAGGGAGTTTTAAAGAATTTCCTTACATCAGCTTTATCTTCCGCTTTCATCACCAGAACAGCGTATTTCGTTGACCTTCCGGTTTTGTCGTTTAGCTGTTTTCTTATCTTTGGAGTATCCTTATAAAAATTTATTTCACCCTTATTCTCCGAAACTGAATCAACGAGATATGTGCTTTCTTTATCAATTGAACCAAACCTGGCATTCTTTATTTTCAACAGCTTATTGCCCATCGAGGTGATATTTGCAGAGTTGCGGAAATTGGTGCGCAAAATCCGTATGTCACTGTCGGTAATATCATGTTTATAAAACATCGTCTTGATATTTGTCCATGAAAAAAAATTGGGATGGACAATTTGGTTGGAATCGCCACAAAGTATAAAATTACCGGGCAATATTAACGATTTAAGAACAAGGTATAGCTGAATATTTGTAAAATCCTGAACCTCATCGATGACAATAAAATCAAACTTGGGTATGCAATATTGAAGCCATTCAAAAGAGACCATATTCATATCGAAATATTCAGACTTATTTAAAAATTCGAGATATCTTTCAAATAATTCATAAACTTTTTCGCGTTCATTATCAAGGAAAATCGATTGCTTGACACCAAGTCCCAAATAGTCGGATTTTTTTAGGTGTTTTTTTGTTATATCAACACCTGTGATCACACCCCTGAATTCCTCGAACAGTTTGTAGCTGTCCTTTATCCCGAAAGTATGTTTTCGGGGATGCAGCCAGGTTTCAAAAGTATTATAATTGAGCTCCCTTGGTCGAATAATTTTTAAGGTATTTAGAAATTCGATATAAGAAAGAAATTCGATATTTTGCTTTTCGTTGTTATAATTATTTGAGTAATAAAGCCGGAAAGAGTTTTCGGCGAGGAATGATGACAAGGTAACGTATAAGATGTTCCCCCTGAGCAATTTAAGCTTTTCGAGTGTCAGAACGGTTTTGCCACTTCCCGCCGATCCGATGATTATTACGGGTGGTTGTATTTTAAAAATGTCTTGCTGGATATCATCAAACGAGAGGGCTTTGTCTAAAAGATGAAATTGTTTGACTTTAGGGTTTATATATGAAATAATGCCCACATCCTCCTGTGGGATTTCTTTTTTGTGTTTGACAGGAAGTAGTTTATTTTCATCAATTTTTGCTCCACGCAGAAAGCGTGATTTATCATATTCGTGATTATAAATCACCTCTAACAACAGAATATGCATTTGATCCTGATGTTTCGCAAACTTAAACAGCAGTCGGTTTTCGTAGTCAAGTTTTGCCCTGTAATATCCCGTATTCGTAAGCTTTTTTATCTCTGCCGACCTAAAATCATCATTTTTCAAAAAACCAACTGTTTTCTGAAACTGTTCCTTCACCTTCGACCATGTCAGGCCTTTGTAGTATAAAATATTCACAATTATATCGTTGTAACAATTATTATCAATAAAATTCCTTTCCTGGTAAAGGAATTTACAAAAATAGTCGCATTCTAAAATATTTTGGTTTTATTTCCAAAAAAAAACGGTGAGAATAAATAAAAATGGTGATACGGAACAGCTTTACAATTTTAAAAAGCTTATTCCTACCTGCCTGGAATAACAATGAAAATGGTACGAATGAGGTAATGCCCTGAAATTTTACTGTCACACAAAAGTCAGTGAAAACCACAAAAAAAGTAGCTCGATACGGCAACTTTTTTAATTGTCGATTGTCGATGTGAATGTTTCATCTTTAAATAATTCAAATAATGTTGTGTTGAGAAATAGTTTCTGCTTACCTCGCTTGATGCTCCTAAGTATGCCTATCTTTTCTAAATGATTGAGGTTCTTCATTGCAGTTCTCCGTTCATACAATCCTTTTTCCACCAGAAAGGAGACCTTACAATATGGATGTTCAAATAAAGTTTCAACTAATTCCTTTGAGTAAATTGACGGAAGTTCTGACTTAACTTTCTCAATGGTTTCATCTAACAACTTCTTTATTTCTTTTATTAATAAGCTGGTTTGTTTTGCAGTTTGCTCAACTCCATCCAATAAAAACAAAATCCACTTTTCCCATCCTCTATCATCAAACCGTACTTCTGATAAAAGTTTATAGTAATCTGGTTTTCGCTTAATGATGTAGGAACTTAAATAGAGAATTGGGATATCAAGCAAGCCTTTCATCACTAAATACAAAATGTTTATGATACGCCCTACTCTGCCGTTCCCATCATAAAATGGATGGATTGACTCAAACTGATAGTGTATTATTGCCATTTTAATAAGAGCATCAATTACATCATCATCTATATTTATATATGTTTCCAGATTACTTAACTTCTTCTTTATATTTATTTCTCCAGTGGGAGGAGTGTATACTATTTCACCTGTCCTTGAATTTTTCAAAGCAGTACCAGGAAATTTCCTTATTCCGGCATCATTATTAATAATTTTTTCATGCAAGTCAATGATTACGTTAACCGACATAAACCCTTTTTCTTTGATAAGGTTATAGCCATGCCATAATCCACTGCGATAATTCAGCACTTCTTTAATTTGTGGGCTTATGTTTTTATGTTGTGTGGCAAAAGCTATAAACAATTCATCCCGGGTAGTTACAATATTCTCAATCTCAGAGCTGTCTTTAGCTTCACAAAGGGTTAAACTATTCACCAGCATTGCTTGATTTGGGATTATCTCACCCATCCCTTTCATTTCTGCAAGTGCAGCACGTGCCGATGCCACTTTTCTCAATATTGTTTTTGTTTCCAACTCCACTATTGGGGGCAATAAAGGCAAATCATTGTATGGTTCTTTCGGATCGAACTTTTTCATAATATCAAGGTATTTATGTACACCAAATTAGCAATCAGGTACAAATATATGATTTATCTTTTTAAAAATAACAATATATGTACATTTTTCCACGATTTATGTACTAACCTTTAGGTTATGTGCATTCATTGCACATGAAATCATTATATATACACAAAGTGAAATATCGTGCAATCATGCAATTCTTTACTGTTAATCTAAAAACCTTCAAAACATACCCATACAAATCGTAAAATTTTTATACAAATTGAAAATCAAAGTCGCCCAATCGACAATCGTCTAATTCCTTTTTGATTCAGCTGATATTAAGGTTCTATGAAATAACGAAAAAACCAGATGCCGGAGGCATCAAATGTTTATAGAAAATACAATAGTGGGGAAAATACGTCCCTTTTATCAAGTGTTAGATTAACCGCTTGAACTTTCTGGGAACAGGTGTTTCAAACCGAAGCGGTTTGTTGTTGATAGGGTGTCTGAAAGCCAGCACCCACGCATGTAGCGCCAATCTACCAATTGGATTAGTTTTCGATCCGTATTTTTTATCCCCTATCACCGGGTGACCAATATCCTGCATGTGCACCCTCACCTGGTTTTTTCTCCCGGTTTCGAGCTTAACTTTCAGCATAGAATACTCTCTGCCTGACTTCATCACCTGGTAATGCGTAACCGCCTTGTGGCCGTCTTTTGGGTTCTGGCTCGAGTAGACGATCAGCGCTTTGCTCTCGAAGAGATAAGAAGTGATGGTTCCCTTAGGCTTTTCAGGAACTCCTTCAACGATAGCAATATATGCTCTTTCAGAAATGATGTCATTCCAATTTGACTGGAGGATATGCTGCACACTTTCGCTCTTTGCAAACATCATCAGTCCCGATGTTTCCCTGTCAAGCCGATGGACAACAAAGATCTTATTGCCGCTTCCCTGGCTTTTTACATGCGTGCTCAACATATTATAGGCCGTCTGCGATTTCTCTTTGTCGGTAGCTATAGACAACATCCCGGCGTGCTTGTCAATAACAACAATGTCGTGATCTTCGTAGATGATGGTGATGATGCCCCGGAATTTCTTCTCTTCAGGAACACGGTCCCACCTGATTTCAACCTGCTGCCCGGGGACCAGCCGATGATTGAATTGCCTGACCGATTTTCCGTCAACAAATATCTGTTTATTAGCAAGAAGCGATTTAATATTATTGCGGCTCTTCTGCGGTAGCTTAACAAGTAGGAATTTCATCAGCTCAATATTTTCAGTAACAGGCAGGCAAGTATTTGTTTTGGGCTTGTTTCTCTGTTGTCCGCGTGATTTAGTATCGTTTTCCATTGTAGGTCTTCTTTATGCGATGATCTCTTTAACCCGTCCAACTAATCCATTTTCGAGTCTGACCTTGATGCCATGATGGTGAACGGGTAAGCATGTAAGTGGGGACTGCTTCCGGTTGTAATCCCAATTCATAACCACCGATGTTAAAACCAATATCTTCTGGTTTCAGGTCAAATTTAGCAATGTTTTTCATAATTCGGGACAGCATCCTGAGTTTTCTTTTTTGATCAAGAAACAAGTATTCTTTTGGTGGGGAGTATGGGACCACAAAAAAAGTTGCCGCATGATGCGGCGGCTTTTTTTATTGAATGATATAGCAATTGAACAATTTTCGAAGTATTAATTTTGTATTAATTTGTTAAATCGTTACATCATGCAATCGCGCAATTTCACAATTATCTTGATAAAATCCGGTATAATTCAAGGTTAAGATAATAATGATGACCATGAATTGTCTTTTTTTCCAAAACTCCCATTTCTGTTAATCTGTTGAGGTATGACCGTGCCGTATTTTCAGCGTAGATTTTTTTTCCGGTCAAATGCTTCACTCTTGTACATGGTTGTGTAAATATCGCATTAACCAATGCTTCCGGCCTTCTTATGTCTGTTTCCCCGGCAATGGCTTCCAATATGGCATCTTTGACTGATACAATGTCATTAATTTTCTGATATGTCAGATTAGCGGTTTCTTCAACTGCCTTCAACATAAAAACAATCCAATTCCTCCATCTGCCCTTTTGAGATACGTTTTGAAGATTCCTGTAATAATCATTTTTATGATCTATTATAAATTTACTCAAATACAGTATTGGATATTCCAGTAAACCCTTTTTTAACAGGATGTGAATATTGAAAATTCTTCCGGTTCTGCCATTTCCATCACGGAAAGGATGAATGGCCTCAAACTGATAATGCCCTATAGCCATTTTAATCAATGGATCAATGGGAAATTGTTGATCGTCATTAATAAACTCTATAAGGTTATTCAATTTTTCTTCAAGAATCCCTTTTCCTCGTGGAGGAGTATATAATACCTGGCCAGCGTTGGAACCACTTCCCCCCTGAAGAATTGT
>JAGLWB010000391.1 GCA_023133655.1 Bacteroidales bacterium | reverse complement strand
TTGATAACAAACATATCTCTTGTGGCAGTGGTTGGGCATGGTATGATAGAAAAATATGGAGTTGCAGCAAAAATTTTTACTGTTCTGGCAAACAAAAGCATCAACGTGCTGATGAGTTCAATGGGTGCTTCCGAAGTGGTTACCTACCTCATCATCGATAAAAGGAACAGGAATATTGCAATTAAAGAAATACATAATCAATTTTTTAATAATTAATCATGAAAATAGCAGTAATTGGAGCCACCGGTCTTGTAGGCAATAAAATAATAGAAATTCTGGAAGAAAGAAATTTTCCGGTTTCCGAACTTATTCCAGCGGCAACAGAAAAATCAGTAGGAAAACAAATCAAGTTGAATAGTAAATCATACAAAGTTGTTAATGTACAAAGTGCCCTTGATTTAAAACCGGCCATTGCAATTTTTTCAGCAGGAGGTGATACAGCAAAAGAATGGGCGCCAAAGTTTGCTTTTGCCGGAACTTTTGTCATAGATAATTCCTCAGCCTGGCGTATGGATAAGAATGTAAAACTCATTGTCCCTGAAATTAATGGAAATACTATTGAAGAAACGGATAAGATTATCGCCAATCCCAATTGCTCAACCATACAGCTTGTGGTGGCGATTGCTCCTTTGCATGAAAGGTATATAATAAAAAGGATTATCGTTTCTACTTATCAGTCTGTCTCCGGTTCAGGTGTTAAAGCGCTCTGGCAATTAGAAAACGAAAGAAAGGGAGTTGATGATGAAAAAGTTTATCCGCACCGGATTGATAAGAATTGCTTGCCTCATTGTGATGTGTTTTTGGAAAACGGTTACACAAAAGAGGAGATGAAAATAGTAAACGAAACCCGGAAAATTTTAAATAAACAGACTATAGGAATCAGTTCAACAGCAGTGAGAGTTCCCGTTACGGGAGGACATTCGGAATCCGTTTATCTGGAATTTGAAAAAGATTTTCAGTTGAATGTCATAAGAAATATTTTGGCTGAAAGGGGTGAAATCGTTTTACAAGACGAACCTGCAAATAATTTGTATCCCATGCCAATAAATGCCGAAGGCAGTGACCAGGTTTTTGTGGGAAGAATCCGAAGGGATCTTTCAAATCCCCAAGGTTTAAACCTCTGGGTTGTATCAGATAACCTAAGAAAAGGAGCCGCAACGAATGCAGTGCAGATAGCTGAAATCATTACAGAGAAGTTCTTTTCGAAATATAGGTTCTCTTAAAATGATTATATATAAGTTAGGCAAAGTATCCAAACTTCGTCTTTTATTTGTATCAACCTATTTCAAGACGATACATACTTCAAATTCCTAAAAACGGCATCTTTTTTTTAAATTACTTTTTTGAATTGCTTCTATAAGCAAAGGATGCAGCTCATAAATAACAAGTGTCATTGATTTATCCGAAATGATAAATGAGAGAAATAATCAATAACAAATAACCAATAATAAATTAGGAAGGCATGGTAATATTGGGGGGCGTCGCACAAAACAAAAAAAAAGCAGAACTAAAGTTCTGCTTTTTTTTGGGGTGCATGATGGGACTTGAACCCACGACCCCCGGAACCACAATCCGGTGCTCTAACCAGGCTGAGCTACATGCACCATTTAAACGCTGCAAAATTACATAATTATTCTGGGATTCACAATAAATTAATTTCATAGATTTGCATCTTCCTACGGAAACCAACATGTTATTTCGAAAAAAAAGGTATATCAGCACAGGTTCTTTATCTAAACTTGCCTGGCAAAGGCTGTTAAAAGATAAAATAGCCGTTAGCTCCATGATTATCATCCTTTTTTCAATTTTTATCGCTTTATCAGGATACCTGATAACTCCTGACTCAACACCCCTTGCGAATGAACAACATCTCGAGCTCTCCACTCAAAAACCCGGGTTAAAAATCAGTATGCTTATGGTAGAGAAGAATGAAAAAAAACAAAAAACCAGGTTGTTTAAACAGATTATCCGGGGGGAAAAGAAATCATACTACTCATTACCGTTCAGTAGCTATTACTTCGAAAAAGATGAAATAATTATCAAAGAGTTCACTAACATACCTTTGGAAGAACCACAAGAACACCGTTTTAACCTGGCAGATGTCCTTTATCCTTTATCTTACGACCGGGTAATTGAATTTTCGGGTGGTAATTTATTTTTCCAAACCATTTACGGAGAGGAAAAAAAAGAAAGCATAATAACCCTTCAAAAGCAAGTCATTAACAACAGCATAAAAAACAGACTTTTCCTGTTGGGGACAGACCGTTATGGAAGAGATATGTTAAGCAGGCTGATGATTGGTACAAGGGTTAGTTTGTCTGTTGGATTCATCTCTGTTTTTATCTCACTTGTTATTGGTATTTTCCTGGGATCTATTGCCGGGTTTTTCAGAGGCCGCATAGATGATTTAATCGTCTGGTTTATTAACGTTGTTTGGTCTATTCCTACCTTATTACTTGTAATAGCCATTACTTTTGCTCTTGGCAAAGGTTTTTGGCAGATATTTGTTGCAGTTGGTTTAACAATGTGGGTAGAAGTTGCCCGGGTAATCAGGGGGCAGATCATGAGTTTACGGGAAAAGGAGTACATTGAAGCTGCTAAAGCTTTAGGATTTAAGAATTTCAGGATTATCTTCCGCCACATTTTACCAAATGTGATGGCTCCTGTCATTGTAATCTCTGCTGCAAATTTCGCAGCTGCAATTCTCATAGAAGCAGGGCTTAGCTTCCTGGGTATCGGTGTTCAGCCCCCAATGCCTTCGTGGGGTACTATGATCAAAGATAATTATCACTATATCATCCTCGACTCTGCTTACCTTGCTATTCTGCCCGGTATTGCGATTATGATCATGGTAATGGCATTTATGCTCATTGGAAACTCTTTGCGTGATGCGCTGGATGTAAAAACAGTGAAAGATTAAGTAAATGTTAAAGAATTTGTTTATTTGCCTGTAAAATTATAACTTTGCAGTGATAAACATATAATAATAAAGGATTAATGAGAAGGTCCTCAATCATATTGATATTCATTTTGTTTTGCATTTTGTCTTCTTATGGGCAACACAAGGAAGCCAATGTATGGATATTTGGTAAACATGTTGGCCTGGATTTTAATTTCACACCTCCTGCCATCCTCCATTCACCTGCAATACTAACCCAGGAAGGTTGTGCTTCCATTGCAGATTCCCTGGGAGCATTGGCTTTCTATACTGATGGGGTTACCATATGGAACAGAAACGATCAAATTATGATGAACGGCACCCAGCTTGGTGGTCATAACTCGTCAACGCAGTCAGGGATCATTGTGCCAAAGCCCAACGACCCGAATTTCTATTATGTGTTTACAGTACCTTATCAGGGCGACCCCGTTGGGTTGCAATATTCCGAAGTTGATATGACCCTAGCTGGCGGACTTGGAGGAGTTACCGAAAACAAAAATAAGCAGCTAATATCTCCTGTTACCGAAAAGGTTACAGCAATGAGCCACTACAATAATGAAGATATTTGGGTCATCACGCATAAATGGCAGGACATGGAGATCATTGGAAGTGACACTTTCTACATTCCTTCTAGTGATTTTTATGCATATTTGGTAACAGATGAAGGCGTGGATTCGATCCCGGTTATTTCGTCTGTTGGAATTGAGCACGGAGGCAGTGATCTAAATACCGTTGGATATTTAAAAGGCTCCCCTGACGGTGAAAGAATAGCCCTTGCCATTTTCCATAGCGATGTTTATCAACTTTTTGAATTTAATTGTGAAACAGGAGTTATTAATAGCCCTATAACATTTGAAGGCTACAAAAGGGCGTATGGGCTTGAATTTTCCCCCAATTCGAGAATACTGTACCTTAGTGAAGAGGATGCGGTAAGTCAGAATTTGATGCACATTTACCAGATTGATCTGTTTGCCGGTACACCGCAAGAGATCGTTGACTCGAAAACGTTAATTGGCACAACAACAAATGAGGCCGCCATCGGAAGGGGAGCGCTACAGGTTGGCCCTGACCAAAGAATCTATATTGCCCGTGGAGAGATGAATTACCTGGGCGTGATCAATAATCCTAACATCTGGGGTTCATTTGAATGTGGATTTGTAAACGATGGCATATGGCTCGAATGCAATACTTCCAATATAAGCAAATATGGATTACCCACCTTTATTCAAACTTATTTTAGCCCACCTCACTTCATTTATGATAATTTTTGTTTTGGCGATGAAACACAATTCGAAATTTCATCTGACACGACAGGCTACCAATCTGTTTTTTGGGAGTTTGGTGATAGTGCCACATCAATAGAGCTAAATCCAACTCATACATATGCAGCAGCCGGCGATTATGTAGTGACCTTAACAATTTTTTATGAAACAACCGAGAGAATAGCAGAGGAACTTATTACCATTCTCACCTCCCCTGACCCTGCCTTTTCTTATGACGATTATTGTTTTGGTGATCCAACCCAGTTTCATGATCAGTCTTCTCCCAATGGTGGAACAATTTCGGATTGGAACTGGGATTTTGGCGATGGCACATCAACGGTTCAAAACCCACAACATACTTTTGGCAATCCCGGGCAGCATGATGTATCACTTAATGTGATCACTTCAAATGGGTGTGAAAATACTATCGTACAAACTGTTGATCAGATCCCTCCACCTCCTGCCCCTAACACGCCTACAGGCCCACAGGAGGTATGTCAGGGTAGTGCAGGCATACCATACCAGACATCCAGCGTTATTGGAGCTAACTCCTATTTCTGGGAGATAGATCCTTCCTCTGCAGGTATAATTTCAGGAGGTTCTATCAACGCCATTGTCGACTGGGACCCCTTGTTTTCAGGGACAGCTTATATTAGCGTTTCAGGAGTTAATGTATGCGGAGACCTGGGAGCTACTTCAGGCTCTCTGGAAATAACAATAAATGCATTACCTGATGTTTTTGCAGGCGAAGATCAAAATATTCTCTATGAAACATCAACTATTATTGATGATGCTTCTGTTAGCGGTGTACCTCCTTTTACGTATAGCTGGGAGCCGGCAGATTCATTAATTGACGCAGGAATTCTAAATCCTACAACGGTAATTTTGTATACGCCTACATACTTTACGCTAACTGTTGAGGATGGCAATGATTGCATCGACTCAGATGAAGTGTATATAGACATTTTCGGAGGCCCTCTTGGATTAATTATTAATGTTGATTCTGATTCTATTTGCTTTGGTGAGCAAATCCAGTTACATGCGGATGCCTGGGGAGGATCAGAAGAGTATACTTATACATGGACTTCAGACCCAGCAGGATTTACATCAACCCAGGTCGAACCCGTTGTGAATCCTGAAATCACTACGACCTATTACCTTACCATTTTTGATGGATTTAACTACAAGGATGCGTCAGTAGTTATTACAGTTATTGACTTGCCGGTAGTTTTTGCCGGCGATGATATAAATATCCCTAATGGTACCCCAATACAATTGAATGGGTCCGTAAATGGAGGTGCCGGAGCACCATATTCATATAGTTGGACTCCGGGCAATCTCCTGGTTAGCCCTTATGCGCCTGATCCATGGACTGTTAACCTGTATAACACAGAGGCATTTACTTTAACCGGATCTGATTATTTCGGTTGTGCCAATACCAGCATGGTCACTGTTAATGTTTCAGACGACATCCTGCATGTGAACCTGTTTTCTGAGGATAGTTGCGTATGCTATGGCTACACAACTAACCTTGTTGCAGCTGCAGGCGGTGGCAACATCCCGAATTATGCTGAATACCACTGGCTTCCATCTGAAAGCGTTGTTTATGCTAATTCAGCTAATACACCCACAGAACCTATTTATGACACCACCACATTTATTATGGAAGTCTGGGATGGTTATAATTGGGCCTTCGATTCCATAACAATTAATATGCTTCCCCTGCCCGAAATAAACCTAAGACCAAAAGGCTATGATGTAGAAGACACTATATTTGTATGTGTGTATGATACAATAGAACTGATAACTGACAGCCCCGCCTATTTCCATTTTCTCTGGCCTGATGGGGATACATCATCTTCCATCCGTGTTCAAACAACAGGTATTGGTTGGGATATGCAAACGCACTGGGTTACTGTTACAAACCCGGAAACTGAGTGCTTTGACATTGATACCGTTACAGTGATATTCAGCTTTAACGAATGTACCGGTATATATGAAGAGGATGAAAATGCCTATATTTTATCTTACCCAAACCCAACTAATGGCATTATTAATGTTGAGTTGAAAGGAATAACAGGGCTCTGTGAGCTTACAATCGCTGATATCAGGGGAAAAATTATTCAAACAAGAAAACTTGACCTGAAAAATGGGGACAAAACCCTCCAACATGTTGATTTATCAAGTTATCCAACAGGAGTCTATTTGATAAAGGTGGTAAGTCAAAAGGCCATCCACATCAACAAAGTGGTGCTTCATTAATCAATGAGACTAAATTTTTAAAATTCCTCCTGTTTTATGCAATTGGACACCCTAAGTATAAGCAAGACTTTCTGATCTCTTATTCTTCATTTTTTATTTGTTATTATTTATTTCTGATTTAAATTTCTAATTTGCCATCAGAATTCCTGATTTATCATTTCTGATAAATCAATGACACCTGATAAAAACAAATTAAATCTTTTAATAAGGGTCAGAAAATCTGTTTTTTTGGATTAACCATAAATAGATACAAATGAAAGCAAGAAACTTTTTGCAATATTCATTTGAGTTTGACTATTTAGAATTCTGAAAGGGTCCACTTAAGTTAGCTATTTAGAATCCTGAAAGGATTCAAGGTTTAAGCTCAGGGTTTCGTTTCACTACACCCTGAGCTATTACCTTAAGGGGCTTTGCCCCTTGAAACGTAAGCGGCCAGCACATCAAAATAATATTTAGCCCAGCATTTGGCCCAGGCTTACTTGAAAGAGCTATTGAAGAGTGCTCGTATTATTATGAGCTTCTGCAATCAGGTAAAAAAATTTCTTTCATCCCTTGATTCGCCTGGTATAGAAACTGCTGAGAGGAATCGGAATAAAAGGAATAAAAATTAAAAATTTAAATCAAAAATCAGAAATAGCCAATAACAAATAAGGAATTACAAAGTGGTGCTTCATTAATCAATGAGACTATATTTTCAAAATTCCAAATCCTGGCAGCCGTACGACCTTTTAAAAGAAAAACATATTCCTTTTGTGAAACTTAACTTCAGGGAAGCATATATATCCAGTCCGGTAAAATCCGAAAAACTAAAGAAACCTCCCAGATTATCACTCCCGATAGTAACGTTCCAAACCCTAACAGAGAAACCAATTCTGGGATCGCTGAACCTATATAAAATAACCGGCAAATTAAATTCAAGGTACCTGGTTTCGTAACGTACTGCAACCGACAGCTGGGGGGGGCGGTAAATCTGGGCTGGCCCTAAAAGCAAAGGATAAATAACCGTTCCGTTAAAATACCAGTCCTTCTTGTAATGATAATCAACCTGCAAACTTAAAGCAGTTGGTAACAAAAAAGAAAATTCATTGGACACCAACGACCTGGTAGAGTCACCATTATAAAAACGGCCGCTTAATTCCCTCATCATATCATTTACACTTGTTGGGGAAAACTGATTTATATAATCCCAATGATAATTACGAACATCATTAAAAATATGTTTCTCAGCATTCTCGTTAAACCTTATATACCCCAGGTCTAACAAAGAAACTCCAATTTTATATAGATAATCTTCATATGGCTGGCTGCATAACTTTCTGCTCTTTTTCGCAGGGTTTTGCCATTCCCGTTTCTGGTAAGTGAATCCAAGGTCAATAGAATACCCCTTCCCTTTTGTTAAATTTTCCGGATAATTAATGTCATTGCCAGAATAATCAATTGGAACTGAGAACCCAATTTCTGCATCCAGGGTATAAATATCAGCATCAAGTCGCCCACTGCCATCCGTATTGTCAACAAGGTAGTCAAGCGTATGGCCTTTCAAATAAACACCCGCATAGCCAAATAGGCGTTTGACAGTTGAACCCACTGAGAAGCGATGCCGGAAATCACTTTTTATAACCCTGGCATAACTAAGGCCAATTTCACTCCAGGTTAAAGATGCTGCCAGAAAATCAGCATCGGGAAATCGAATATTATGTTGTGGATCGTATCGAAGGTCCTCATAGGCAAAATTGGCAATGTCGTAAGGCAATTTCCATATTGATGTGGCAGACCGCACTGAAGTACTTATGGCAATTGCGTTATCTCTATCAACGATCATTACAGAAGGCCCAATAAGGCGCATACTTATAAAAATATCTTTATCATTTTTGTCCCAATAATGGTCAAATAACACCCCATCTTCCCCATACGACGGTAGGTCAGGGTCTTTTTTAAAAAATTCCAAAAATTGATAATCCTCTTTATGAATATACAGGTAGTTGTTTTCAAAAAAGAGGTCGGCAGTTACCAGGTTAATGTCCAGGTATAATTTTGAGTTAACCATATCACCCGGATTAATTGGCAGGCTATTGACACCTGCAAAATTACTGTTAACTATGCCAAACATTTCCTGGCCATAAGCCGTCAGCCCAAAAACCTGCATACAGAAAATGAAAAAAACAATCCGAATCCACCTAATCATGCCAGTCTTGTGAAGAATAGTTGTTTGTTGAACAAAAAAACAAATATAGTAACTAATAAGTACTATTTAGATTTTTCTATTTTTGCAGTTCAAAACTAAAATTTGACAATTATGACAATAACTAAAAAAAAATCTATTCTTCTATGGATATTTGCCTTCCTTTTTACGATGGGATTATCCTTTTACCAGTATAAAACAGGCCCAACCAAACCTTTGACATCAAAAGTCAAGATTAATGAAGAGATTATTAAAAACCGCCTTATTCGTTCCTATGGTGACGATGATGATGCCAGGATCCGTCTGAAAGTCAATGATGAAGAAATTTTCGGCTATATGAAGTATAAAAGGTATACAAGTAATGACAAATGGAACGAAATTTCATTGAAACGGGAAGGGAAATACCTGATCGCTTATATCCCTCATCAACCCCCGGCCGGGAAAGTTGAATACCAGGTATTTTTAGAAAAAGATAATATCAGGGTACCATTAACGGAATTTCCCATAAAAATCCGGTTTAAAGGAAGTGTTCCGGCATATATTCTTATCCCACACATCCTTTTCATGTTCCTCACCATGCTTATTTCAAACAGAATTATTATGGAAATAATTTTCAAAGGAAGAAACACCTATAATTTTACCAGGGTTACTTTGATAGTATTTTTTCTTGGTGGTTTAATTTTAGGCCCCATTGTTCAAAAATATGCGTTTGGAGCATTTTGGACAGGTTGGCCCTTTGGCCATGATCTTACAGACAATAAGACAATAGTTGCTTTTTTGTTCTGGGTAGTGGCTTTTTTCAGGTTAAAAAAGGATCAATCAAAAACAGGTTGGGCTTTAGTGGCATCGATAGTCCTATTAGCTATTTACCTTATTCCACATAGTATGTTTGGATCCGAATTAGACCACAGTGCTGGCCAGTAGGTAGTTTTAAACCGGCAATCCCTGTCTTTTAGCAGATTGACAATAAACTGTTAGTTGGTAAGGTTATACATAAAAACAATATAACAATTAAAAAATGACCTACATTTTCATTATCATCACCATAATTATTTCTATCCTTGCTTTTTATAACCGGGGATTATTTTACAAATTACAATTTAATCCTTACTCAATCTACCACAGAAAAGAATGGCATCGTTTCATTTCATATGCTTTTCTGCATAGTGATTGGTCTCATTTATTGATCAACATGTTTGTGCTTTATTCTTTCGGAACTTCAGTGGAGCTTTATTTCAAGTATTTTTTTGCAGATAAGGCCATACCTTATTATGTATTATTATACCTGGCAAGCATAATTTTTTCAGTAATTTATGATTTCAAAAGACACAAAAATGATGGGTTTTATAATGCAGTCGGTGCCTCTGGTGCTGTTTCAGCTGTGCTGTTTTCAAGCATCTTGTTTCACCCATTAGGAAAATTATATCTGTTTTTTATACCTATTGGCATACCGGCAGTAATTTTTGGTGGCTTGTACCTAATTTATTCTGCATACATGGCAAAAAAAGCAAAGGATAATGTAGGGCATAATGCTCATTTCTGGGGAGCAATTTTTGGATTTGTATTTACCATCATATTAAAGCCAGAATTGTTCATTCTTTTTCTCGAACAAATAAAAAAGTCGATCATATAGAAACATTGTTAATTCATGCTCGGGTCGGAAGGGAAGTTTGCCCAGACAGCATAATCACTAACCATGACTTTAATGTACTCACTCCACATTTCCAGAGGGTTAGAATGAATAATATCATTCGCTTTTGTTTTTAAAACAAACCAGGATTTCTCTTCCATTTCTTGATCAAGTTGCTTGGATGCCCATCCTGAATACCCAACAAAAAATCGTATATTATTGGAGTTTAATTGATTGAGAATTATCATTTCTTTAATGACAGAAATATCGCCACCCCAGTAAAGGCCATCCATTATCTTAAGGCTATTCGTAATATAATCACCAATCGTATGAATAAAAAAAATACTATCCGTTTTTACCGGCCCACCAAGATATAATGGCACATCAAATTGGGGAAACTCACCGGTTACTTCATTTAACTTTACATTGGTTGGTTTATTAATTATCAGGCCGAACGACCCTTCTGCCTCATGCCCTGCAAGGAGAATAACCGATTGCTTAAAATAGAAATCATGTAAAGATGGCTCCGATATCAGTAATCTACCCCGTGCTGGTTTAATAATATGTTGCTTCTGCGCTTTCATTCCTCCAATTCACTTTTCAATTATACCATTACAATAATAATCATTTTTTTTAAAAAATAAAAATTCTGTTTAAAATTTTTTTAAACTTTGAAGATGACGCAAATGGTCTACAATCTCTCCCCGCCGTAAAGGACGGGGCTATTGAAATTCTATTAATCAACAGTTTGTGCATAATTCAGGTTTGCAAGAACCGGCGGATAAATTTTTAATGCAGCTTTCGTATATTTGCAGGAAAAAATTTATCGGATTTAAAACGCTCATTTATTAAACCTCAATAACTGTACCATTTTTCGTGATCCGGATTAATAACAGACATAAATTTATTACTTTCAGACAAGCATACCCCTGTTTTGTATTTGAGGATTACCAGGTCAGGAAAGAAAAGAATGAATTAGTCGTTGAGTACTTCTTCAATATTTCAGATAAATTCTATTTTAAACCAACCTTAACCATTCCCGATAGAAAATTTTATGATTATTCTATCATAGATACTGAAGGATTCAAAAATATCGTCTTTCACATTGGAATGATAGAGCTTATCAGTTACTGGAAAGCAACTTGTTCGCCCAAAATAATCATTAAAGCGAACAGACTCACCATCAGTCAGATTGAATGGTGGAAAGAGGTCTATTTTCATGGCCTGGGTGAATTTCTCTATTTAAATAATATCCATACAAACATCCAGGACCTTTTCTCTATTTCCTGCGAAACGGAAGCTGAGACTGAGCTGATCAACTTGAGGCTAACTGATAATTATATCGTTCCGGTTGGTGGTGGCAAAGACTCTGTTATTTCATTAGAGGTTCTGAAAGCGTATGATATGCTCCCCTTTGCGCTGAACCCAAATAAAGCCATTACTGACACTATTCAAAAAGCCGGATTTGCGGCAGAAGAGACCAGTATTATTTACAGAACCATCCATCCTCAATTGCTTGAACTGAACGAAAAAGGATTTTTGAATGGTCATACTCCTTTTTCGGCCTTGCTGGCATTCATCAGTTTGTTAATCTCAGCACTCACAAGAAGGAAAAATATTGCTCTTTCAAATGAAGTCAGTTCAAACGAAGCAACAGTTTTAAAAACAAATGTGAACCATCAATATTCAAAGTCATATGCTTTTGAAAAAAATTTCAGATTCTATGTCAAAAATTACATCAGCGACAGCATTAATTATTTCAGTTTACTAAGGCCACTTAACGAAATGCAGATTGCTGGCATTTTCTCCCGGTTTCCACAATACTTTCATTCTTTTAAGAGTTGTAACAAAGGAAGAAAAAGTGCTAGTTGGTGTGGGTCATGTCCGAAATGCTTGTTTACCTATATCATATTATCGCCTTTCATTGACCAAAATCTGATGATCAATATTTTTGGGAAAGATTTGCTGAACGATATAGAATTGCTGGACATATTTAACCAACTTATTGGGTTAGAAGATGAAAAGCCATTTGAGTGTGTCGGTACCATTGATGAAGTGAATGCTTCTTTACATATGATAACAAACAAACGTCACAGGGAAGAGACCCCTCTCCTATTAAAGTACTTTCAGAAAGTAAAAGCAGGAAATAGTCTGTCGCAGGAATCAAAAAACATATTGTTAAAAAAAATCAGCGAGCCACACTTTGTTGAAAAAAACCTGCTAATAAAACTCAGAGACCTGATAGATGATTAACTCTATTAAACAATATTTATCCAATAAAAAAATCCTTATTCTTGGCTTTGGAGTTGAAGGAAGGTCAACTTTTGCATTGCTCAGAAATATAATGCCTGAACAACCCTTGACCATTGCTGATATCGATCCTAAGGCATTACAAAAAGCCAACATGAAGGTAAGTGATTTAATTTCTTTCCAAACAGGGAATGCTTATTTACACAATATTGAACACTTTGATTTAATTATTAAATCGCCTGGCGTTTCAGTTAAGAACCTCCATTTAAAGACTCATATCACATCACAGGCAGAACTGTTTTTGCAAAACTTGTCAAAACAGATTATTGGAATAACCGGAACAAAGGGAAAAAGCACAACAGCCAGTTTGATTTTTTCGATTATTAAGCTTCACACTGAAAATTCCATATTCGTTGGAAATATTGGCATCCCCCCTTTTGATCTAATCCCTTCTATTGATAATAACACGATTGTTGTTGCTGAGTTTTCTTCACATCAACTTGAACACATCACAAAATCACCACATATTTCAGTCCTGCTAAATCTCTACCAGGACCATCTTGACCACTATAATTCATTCACAGAATATTTAAAGGCAAAATTCAATATTATCAATTTTCAGGGAGAGAGTGATATTTTAATTTACAATGACGATAATGAACTCATCAAACATTATATTGAAAAAATCGACTTAAAACAAGCAAAATACGCTTTCTCCGCAATCAGACAAAACCAAAATGGGTGTTATCTTAATAATGATGAGGAAATCGTTTTTTCAGCAGAAGGGCAAGATAGGATAATTATGCACAAAGCAGACATTCCTATTATGGGCATTCATAATATGATGAATGTTATGGCTGCAATCAGTACTTGCATGGTGCTGGGGATAACTACCGAAGTGATTCGCAATGGAATAAAGTCATTTAAGGGGCTTGAGCACCGTATAGAGTATGTTGGGAAGTACCATGGAATTCAATATTATAACGATTCCATTGCCACTGTTCCCGAAGCAACCATTTATGCAATAAAAGCACTTCAGACTGTAGACACATTAATATTAGGAGGATATGACAGAGGCATTGATTATAAAAGACTGGCCACTTTTTTAAATGAATCTAAGGTTGGGAATTTTATTTTTATGGGTAATGCAGGGGAGAGAATTTGCGAATTAATGAAAAAAGAAAACAGTCAGAAAAAAACTCATTTCATGGTTTCGAATCTTGCTGATGCCATTACCATTTCCAAATCGTGCACGTTGCAAGATGCCATTTGCTTATTATCGCCGGCTGCAGCCAGTTATGATGCATTTACGAACTATAAAGAAAAGGGGCAATTATTCAAATCATTGGTTCGGCGATGATTCTCAAATTATCAAAATCAAGGAATATCTACATCTCCACAATAAACAAACGTAAGGCTAACGCGTTATTCCGGCTTCTTTTCGGATGGTTTCTCTTTTTGACTCGTAGTTTTAGTCGTTTTTTTCGCTGCAGTTTTAGGTTTGGTTTCTATTTTTTTTGCAGAGGTTTCTTTCGCTGTGGTTTTAGGTTTTAAAGTAGCTTTCTCTTCCACCGACTTTTCAACCTCAGCTTTCTTGGTCGTTTTTTTAGTAGCAGTTTTTGGTTTTTCAGATTTTACTGATTTTGCTGCTTTAGCGGGTGCTTTTTTAGCTTTTGGTGTTACTTCCTTCTCCTTAGGTGTTTCTACCTCAATTTTTGACTTCTTTGGCTTAGGTACTTTATCAACAAAAAGTTTTTTCTTTTTCCTAGGCCTTAGAACGCCATATGATCCAATGATTATTTTTCCTCTTTTGGTTTTTTTATCTCCTTTACCCATGAATTCTTTTTTAAAAATGATTATCAAAGCGACAAAGGTAAAGAAAATATTTATTCATTAAAAGCCAGCAACTATTATTCTGAAATGAAATTAACGGGTTGACCGTGAATTAAAAAATTCTTTTTCAAGAAGGTCCCCCCTTTTAATTACCTTCCTGGTCCAATCCAGCATAATATCAATTTTTTCATGCTGGCTCAGCATCCAATTAACATCGCTTTTTCTAAGCTTTTCTGTGAGATAAAACATACAAAGAGCCGCAGAAACAGAAATATTAAAACTCTCTGTAAACCCGTACATGGGTATTTTAACAAAACGATCGGCCATCTCAATGGCTTTCTCTGACAAGCCTCCTAATTCTGTTCCAAATAACAGAGCCACTTTTCCATCCATCGGCAGATCCTTCAAAAGATATTCATCATTATGAGGAGTAGTAGCTACAAGGGTATAACCCTGTTGTTTAAGATTAAACAGGCATTCTTCAGTGTTATTTTTCAGACGGTTAAATTTTTTTAATGTCAGCCATTTTGAAGACCCAAGTGCGACATCAGGGTTGACTGTATACGTATTCCTGTTTTCAATAATATGAATATCCTGAACGCCGAAGCAATCACATGTTCTCAAAACAGCACTTGCATTGTGCGATTGATAAATATCCTCAAGAACTATGGTAAGAAACCTCGTCCTGTTTTCAATGTTGGTTTCAAATTTCGACTTCTTATTCTTAGAAATAAATGTTTGCAGATAAGTTAAAAGCTCGCGTTTGGTATCAATATGCAGCATTTTATGCACTTTTTAATCTGAGCGTAGTCGTAGTTTAATTCATTTTAGTACTGATGAGTTACATGCAAATATATAATTTAATTTTGATGAGTTCAATCTCATGTAATAATTGGATGGATAATACAAAAACCAAAAAAATTCATCCTTATCTTGCTTTATCACATTAAAAAAGAGGAAAGCGTTGAATAATATCCATATTTTTTCTCATTGAAAATTATTTAATTCAAAAAATAATATACTTTTGCAAAAAAAATCATCAAATGGCAAAAAAGAAAGACAAAACAGAAGAGAATATTCTTGCTATAGAAGAAGCGTTAAGTAAGACGGAACTTTTTATTGAGAAGAATCAAAAAATAATTACCATCATTGTTGGGATTATTGTTGTCGTGGTTATCGCATTTTTTGGATTTAGAAAATTATACATGGCACCAAAAGAAAAAGAAGCTCAAACCCAGATGTTCATGGCTGAAAAGTATTTTGATAAAGATTCGATGAATCTGGCGTTATATGGCGACGGGAATTACCTTGGGTTTCTGGATATTATTGAAGAATACAGCATAACCAAATCTGCCAACCTGGCAAAGTACTATGCGGGAGTTTGTTATCTGCATTTAGAAGATTATGAAAATGCAATTGATTATCTGAACCGGTTCAAGGGGAGAGATGAGATGGTTTCGTGCATGGCCATTGGAGCAATTGGAGATGCCCATATGGGATTAGAAAATTCAGAAGAAGCAGCTGGATATTACCTGGAGGCGGCCAATCATAAAACGAATAACTTCACTACTCCGCTTTATTTATTCAAAGCCGGAAAAACATACGAACATTTAAATCAGTATGATAAAGCCCTTCACGCCTATGAAAGGATCAAAGACGAGTTTGTTAAAAGTTACGAAGCTCGCTTTATCGAAAAATACATTGCCAGAGTAAAAGGTTATTTGGGCGAAGGCTGAAAATAACTAACATGGATCAATTTCCCCGGATCGTTTTTATGGGAACACCTGATTTTGCAGTTGGTGTTCTTGACAAGCTTATTCAAAATAAATATCATATTGTTGTAGTTGTAACTGTTCCCGATAAACCTGCAGGGAGGGGTAAAAAAGTCCATCAATCCCCGGTAAAGCTTTATGCCCTAAAACACCACATACCGTTGTTACAACCTGTAAACCTAAAAGACCCTGCTTTTATTAATAATCTTCTCTCCTATGATGCCGATTTGCAAATTGTGGTCGCATTCAGGATGCTGCCTGAAGTAATATGGGGCATCCCTCCTATGGGTACGTTTAATTTGCATGCATCATTATTACCTCAGTACAGAGGAGCAGCTCCCATTAACTGGGTTCTGATAAATGGAGAAAAAGAAACCGGTGTCACTACATTCTTCCTTGATGAAAACATCGATACCGGGAAGATTATTTTCATGGAGAAAACTTCCATCGGTGACGAAGAAACAGCGGGAGAATTACACGACCGGTTAATGACCATTGGGGGAGATCTTGTTATGAAAACTATCAACTCAATTGAAAAAAAATCGCACAAATTGATTGATCAGGCTGATTGGGTTGGAGACGGTGAAATATTAAAAAAGGCACCTAAAATCAAAAAAGAAGACTGCAGAATTAACTGGAACAATTTAGCAGAAGAAATCGTTAACCTGATCAGGGGATTAAGTCCCTATCCAGGTGCATTTACAGAATTAATTTCCCCAACCGGAGAAAAATATTCACTAAAAATTTATCGGGCAACATTTACAAGAAAAATTAATCATTCAATTACAAAAGAAGTATCCACTGATGGGAAAAGTTTCATGAATGTGGTTGTAAAAGATGGTATGGTTCACATAGAAAGGTTACAGATTTCTTCCCGTAAAAGAATGAACATTGCTGAATTTCTTAATGGATTCGCGATAGATAACAATTGGACAATTGAGTAATTCACTCAGGTTTCTGAAATTTATTTAATGAGCAAAGCAAGTAAAACACCATGATTCTTTTATCAAAACACGCTGTAAGGTTAGGCAAACAAGGGTTTTACAAGGTGAGTTATTAACAAAACGCCTCATTTATCAACATTTTCAAGAGTTTAGGGGGGGGCATGGTTGCATTTTTGCTGGAATAGCTTATATTTGCAGGGATTCTAAATAGAAACACTTAATTAAAATTAAAAAAAATGAACAAAGCAGAATTAATCGAAGCTATGGCTGCAAATGCAGAATTAACAAAGGCTGATGCTAAAAAAGCATTAGATGCTTTTATTGGCGCGACATCTGGTGCTCTAAAAAAGGGCGAAAGAGTTGCGTTAGTGGGTTTTGGTTCTTTCTCCGTTGCCCAACGTGCAGCAAGAAAAGGCCGCAATCCTAAAACAAAACAAGAAATTAATATCGCTGCCAAAAAAGTTGTTAAATTTAAAGCTGGTAGCGAGCTTGCTGGAACAGTTGATAACTAGTTTTCAGAAGCAATTTAACATTTCACTTTAAATGACTGGAGAAATCGTAAGATGATTTAAATCATCTTACGATTTTTTTTTAATCCTGAACTTTCTTTCGCCAAGAGAAATTGTACTTCCGATCCTTGTCGATCTTTTCATTATCAAGCAGCCATTGAATGACTTTGATTACTTTATCTTCATTTACATTTTCAACAACTGCTACAAGTTCTTGAACAGTGCAGGTTTTCTCAAGCAAAACAGGTTTTATTTTTGAAAGGACAATATCGAATTCCAATTCGCTAAGCTCCATCTTATTACGCTCGACACATACATCACATCTTCCGCAACGTTTACTATCACGCTCTCCAAAATATTCAAGTAGTTGCTGACTTCTACATTTTGTGAGTGAAGAAACATAGTTAATAACGGCATTTAGCCGCTCAGAAACAGCTTTTTTTCTATCCCTATAATGAACGTCTGACAAAATCAGGGTTCCTATATCTAATCGTGACTCCGAAAAAATAATTTGGGGTTTATCTTTTCGTGGAAGATAAGTTATGATCTCCAGTTGATTCAGCTCATTCAAATATTTTAATGTCTCATCGTGTGTTAAACCGGTTCTGCGTGCCAACTCATTCTCATAAATATTAACAAAGTCAGTGAACAGTCCACTATAAGAGCGCAACATTGCCTTAATAAATTTATCAAAAGAAATATTTTTGATCTGAAAACGATAAAGTTCTTCTTTATTAACCTGAAAATGCACCCTGGAAGGTGAAGCAAATCCATCATTTAATACAATATACCCTTCCTTCTCAAGCAATTTGAGGGCGTTATAAACGATAACAGCAGAAAAGTTAAATGTATTACTAAAATGGGTGATTTCGAAATCATAGCTCTGATTTTTACCACTTCCTTCCGGTAATTGGTAATAATTGGCTAAAGACTGATAAATTTTCCTGATAACTGGCAGTTCCGGAAAAGATTTGGATATAGTAACCCTGGCGTTTCTCACATCAGCCTCTTCCCACAACAGGATAGCATATGATTTTTTTCCATCGCGTCCAGCCCGTCCTGCCTCCTGAAAGTAAGCTTCCAGGCTGTCGGCGAGACCTAAATGTACAACCAATCTGACATTGGGTTTATCTATTCCCATGCCAAAAGCGTTTGTTGCGACAATTATCCGTATTTCTCCATCCATCCAGGCGGATTGTTTCCTGGCCCTTATCAGTGGATCGAGGCCTGCATGGTAAAAATCTGATCGTATTTTATTTTTATTTAGAAAGTCTGATACTTCTTTTGTCTTCCTCCTGTTCCGGACATAGATAATTCCTATTCCTTTGACTTTCTTCATTATCCTGAGTAATCTAGCCTGTTTGTTTTCCTCATTCAGAACGACATAAATCAAATTCTTTCGCTCAAAACTCTTTTGAAAAACACGCTGGGATTTAAACCCCAGTTTCTCTTGTATATCATCAACAACGGGAGGTGTAGCTGTTGCAGTCAAAGCAAGTATTGGTGTTTCGGGAATGAATTCTCTTATTTCTGCAATTTTAAGGTATGGTGGGCGAAAGTCATACCCCCATTGAGAAATACAATGCGCTTCATCAACCGCTATTAAGTTGATTTTCATGTTTCCCAGGTTCTCCCGAAAAGCGGCATTCTGTAATCGTTCAGGAGAAATATATAAAAACTTATAATCTCCATACATACAATTACTCAATGCAACTTCAATCTCATTTCTGTGCATACCCGAATAAACAGCTGCGGCTTTTATTCCTCTACGCTTGAGGTTTTCAACCTGATCTTTCATCAAAGCAATCAATGGGGTTACAACAAGGCACAGCCCTTCTGAGGCCATGGCTGGCACCTGGAAACAGATTGATTTTCCCCCACCGGTTGGAAGCAATGCGAGTGTATCATGCCCATCAAGAACCGATTGAATAATCTCTTCCTGCATAGCTCTGAAAGAGGAATATCCCCAGTAGTTAAGTAATATGTTGCGGATGGTGCTCATAAAGATATACGATATCCGAATACAGATCCGCCAAAGGGCGGACAAGTTATGCGATAAGACAAAGGTAAGGATATAAAGGGAGGGATGCAAGCTGGATGCTTAGGCTCATACAGTTCAAACAAAAAAAGTCAGATTTCGTCACAGGATGTGAATTTGGAGAAGATTTCCCCACGACTTCAGATGTGGAAAAATGCACAATACCTGAAAAATTGATAAACAACAGGAAACTATTTCAGGTGCTTTCTGAAATCGCTGATTCTACCCGTATTTTTCCTTGTTTTGGGAAATTTAATATCATAGAAAAAACCCACACTATAGGACAAAATGCCTCTCAAAGCTTTCCTGTTAACTAAATATTGAATTTTTTTTGTTTCAAAAAGTTTATCAGTACAAACAATATCCCGATCTACATGAAAGCCTGCTCCGGTAACAACTCTTGGGCCGGCAAACTCAACCAGGGCGCCTTTCTCACCAATAATAACATCCCCTTGCGTTACATAACTGGCATATGCCCCTCCGGTAGTAGGCCCGGTAATAACAGATAAGTATAATATTCCTTCTCTTTTCAAATCTAATAAAGACATATTCATTTTAGCCATCTGCGCCAAAGCCATAGGCCCTTCGTTCATTCTTGCCCCGCCAGAAGCACAAATGGAAATAAATGGATACTTATTCTTTACAGAAAAATCAACAGCCCTTTTAAACTTTTCGCCAAAAACTGCACCAAACGATCCACCAAAAAATTTTATATCAGAAATAACCAAAACAACATTCCTGCCATTAATCTTTGCAGTACCGGTTACTAAGGCTTCTTTGGAAAAGGTTTTCCCTTTTAACTTTTTTAATGATTCTTTATATTTACCAAAATTATATCTTTCACTGCCAATTAATTTTTCAATAGTTAAATCGCCTTCTATTTCAAGAAAGGTATCTTTGTCACAAATCTTATCTATTTGCTCTGCAACACACAAATATTCTCCTTTTCCACACTTAGGGCAGGCGTAAAAATTATCAATATATTTCTTATAAGAAACAAACCCACAACCACCGGCAACCCTAAATATATTTTTTTCTACATCCCATTCTTTTTCACATTCAAAGAGTTCTGTTTCATCAATACCCTCTTTCTCCATATGTACTTTAATTAATAATTGCGTATGAAAATCTTCCCGCTCAACATCTATAATTTTAATTCCATTATGAACATTTTTCTTAGTTTTCCTGAATGACATTTTGAAGAAAGTATCAGCAAACTCACCATAACTCAATACCTTTTTCCTTCTTTTTTTTAATAGATCTTTTATTACTTTCTTTTTCTTTATATTTTTCACGCTTTTTCTAAGGGATACCCACTCCTTCATGACTCCAGTCAATGAGCTCCTGATCGTATTTATTGTAAAATCATAGTCAGAATGTGCCCCATTTGGTGGTTCAGGCAAAATACCATCGATCATACCAATTTCTTCAATATGCTCTGCTCCCGGGCGTAATACATCCAAAGAATCCTTCAAAGTATCTTCAATGTTTTCACCTGCAGCCAACCTTTTATGAAAAATAATTCTACTACAACTCTCAGGAGCGATAACAGAATAAAGAGCATTTTCTAACATAAAACTTCTATCAGCCACCTGTAAAGCTAAAGCGCCGCCACTACCGCCTTCACCAATAACATAAGAGACTGTAAATGTTTCAACTGCACAAAATCTGCTAATACAATCAGATATCAAAAATGACTGCCCACCAAGCTCCGATTCCATTGATGTATCTCCGCCAAAAGTATCTATGAAAGATACGACAGGCAGGGATTTTTTTTCTGCTTTATCTAACATATCAAGGGTAAAACCAAAACCTTTGGAGGTCAACATACCGGTCGCCTGGCTATCTTTTCCTTTTCTTCTTTTCTCCTGCCCCAATATGATGCAATCTATGCCATTAATCGATCCTCTGGCTGCTATAAGAGAAGGATCGGGCGATTCAAAATACGATAAATCATCAAAGAGCCCCTCTATTACATCAGAGCTTCTTATTCTTTCAGGATGTCTAATTAAATCGTAACGCTCTTTATAGTTTCTTTTTGGTGAGTATTCTTCTTTTTTCATACTGATTGCTTAATTTAACAAATATTTAAATCTAAATCAATTTGAAGAACAAAAAATAAACTTATCCAAACATTTCCCAATTAGAAAAAAATAGGGGAAAAGGGCAGCAAGGTAAAAAAAATTTTTAATTAAAAAGCAAAAACTATTATTTTAACCTTACCGTTACGTTAATTTTTACAGGTAAATTTGTTAGTTTAAAAATCTTCATTCATATGAGAGTGTTCCTTCTTGGATATATGGGATGTGGAAAATCAAGCAAAGGATCGAAACTGGCAAAAAAATTAAATTTGAATTTTTTCGACCTTGATATTTTGTTTGAAGAAAAATATAAACTTACCATCCAACAATTTTTCTCAAAGTATGGGGAAAATCTTTTCAGAAAACTTGAGCATAAATTATTAAAAGAAATATTACATAATGACAACTTCGTGCTATCATTGGGAGGGGGCTCTCCCTGCTTTTATGATAATATGAATTTAATGAATGAATCAGGTATAACGGTTTATATAAAAATGCCCGTGAAAGCGCTGCAACATCGTTTAACTCATGCAAAAAAACCACGGCCTCTCATAGAAAATCGCTCACCAGAAAAGCTGGAATCATTTATTACCAATCAGTTAAGTGAGAGAGAAATTTACTATTCGAAGGCACATCTTACCATTAGCGGAATAAATCTGGATATTGATCAATTAGCCAAACGAATCATTACCCTGGCATAAATGCCAGGGCTAATCATGCCAGGGCTAATCATGCCGGGGCTACGCAAACATGCAAGGATATGACGCTGAATATATTCTGTTCAAAACCTATTTCTTTTTCAGCAAACAAACATTCTCAACATGATGCGTATGAGGGAACATATCAACAGGCTGGATTTTTTCAATCAAGTAATTTTCAGTCATCATTGCAATATCTCTTGCCTGAGTCGCCGGATTGCAGCTAATGTAAACAATTCGGTCAGGCGCGATGCTGCACATTTGTTGAACAACCTTTGGATGCATTCCTGCCCGTGGCGGATCAGTAATAATGACATCAGGCCTGCCATTCTCATTAATAAAATCATCACTCAACACCTTAACGATATCGCCAGCGAAAAACGATGTGTTATTAATATTATTAAAAACCGCATTTTCTCGTGCATCATCAATAGCAGAGGTTATACTCTCAACGCCAACGACCCTAAAGGCATGGCCTGCAATATAATTTGCAATAGTTCCGGTTCCTGAATAGAGGTCATAAACTATTTCGTTACCCGAAAGGTTAGCAAAATCCAATGCAACCCGGTAAAGTTGAATAGCTTGCAATGTATTGGTTTGAAAAAATGAGACAGGTCCAATTTTAAATTTAAGATCCTTATCATCCTTACGATATGGTGGCATCTGCTCAACTATGTATGGTTTCCCTTTGAAAAGTTGGATATCAAGATCAAAGATTGTATCATTTTTCTTTGGATTTACGACAAACATCAACGATGTGATTTCCGGAAATCTGCCTGCTACAAAATCCATCAAAGCATTTATTTTATTGGCATCCTTCACATGAAACACCACAATCACCATTAAATCACCTGTTGTCGTTGTGCGAATAATAACATTTCTTAACAAACCCGACCATTTTCTTACATCATAAAAAGAATAATCGTTTTCGAGAGCAAATTTCTTTATTTCCAATCTGATGTCATTTGAAGGGTCAGGCTGGAGATAGCAATGATCAATATCCACTATTCTATCGAAGAGTCCGGGAATATGAAATCCCAGGGCATTCATCTGAGGGGGACGACCATCTGTTGGTTTATCAATCAGCCATTTTCTGTTTGAAAAAGTAAACTCAAGCTTGTTACGGTAATATCGGGCATCTACTGAAGCGATGATAGGAAGTAATTTGGGGATGTCCAGTTTCCCGATCCGGGTTAAGTTATCTTCTACCTGCTTCTGTTTATAAAATAATTGCTCTTTATATGGCAGATGCTGCCATTTGCACCCCCCGCACAATCCGAAATGTTCACAAAAAGGATCTGTTCTTTTCGTTGAATACTCATGATAATGAACAATTCGGCCTTCAATGTATGCCCTTTTCTTTTTGGTTATTTGAATATCAACAATATCACCCGGGGCACCATAAGGGACAAAAATGACCAGGTCATCGACTTTTGCAACTGCTTTTCCTTCAGCACCGGCGTCAATAATTTCAACTTCTTTATAAATGGGATGCTTTTTTCTCGAGGAAGCCATATTAGGGTTTTCTGAAATAAATTTGGAGGCTCAAAGGTACAACTTATCGCAATGACAAATAATTTGAAAATTGCTTTTATGGGTTATTAATTTTCACAACAAAAATATTTTGTTAAATTTACTTCTTATTTCACACATTTAATATTATTACTGCCTACTTGCTACGGAAAAAAATTATTAATAAAAACAATAACTATGAAAATATTACCTATTGAAAAAGTCAAGCAGGGTGACTTATACACTATTGAGAACGAACCTGTTAGTGACATTGACTTAATGGAAAGATCAGCAAAGGCCTGTTGTAAGTGGATCACCCGGCATGTTAATAAGACTTTATCGATAAAAATATTTTGCGGCATGGGAAATAATGGCGGCGATGGTCTTGCTATTGCCCGAATGCTTGTAAATAAAAAATACAAGGTTGATGTTTTTGTATTGCGATTTACAGCAAAGATGTCACCAAGCTGCCAGATAAATTACGATCGGTTGTTCAATATTCCAAACGTCCGTATTTATGATTTGACTGAAGAAGATGAACTTCCTGAAATAGATGGAGAAGATATTGTCATTGATGCGATATTAGGTTCAGGCCTTTCAAAGCCTGTGAAGGGCTTTATTGCGGATGTTATTGGGCAAATGAATAAAAACAATGCCATTGTCATTGCCATAGATGTACCAACGGGTTTGTATTGCGATCAATCTAATCATACCAACCATGGTGCTATTGTTGAAGCTGATTTCACCTTAACATTTCAATTTCCAAAGACAGGATTCGTCTTTGCTGAAAACATCAAGTATGTGGGTTTATGGGAGGTTTTACCTATCGGTATTCTTGATGATTTCATTGATTCGGTTATAGTGGATAAATATTATATTGAACGCAAAGATTGCCGCTACATATTCCGCCGCAGGGGGAAATTTGCACATAAAGGAACCTTTGGCCATGCATTATTGATTTCAGGAGGTTATGGCAAAATGGGAGCTGCCGTTCTGGCATCCAAAGCATGTTTAAGGTCAGGGACAGGGTTATTAACTACACATATTCCAGTTAAAGGATATGAAATCATGCAAACGGCTGTTCCGGAAGCTATGGTTAGCGTTGATGCATCGGGGGAAATTTTTTCTGAGGCGATCGATCCTTTAAAGTACAATGCCATAGGTATCGGCCCGGGTATCGGTATGGAAGAGGATACACAAAAAGCGTTTAAGCTTCTGATCCAAAACGCTCATGTTCCGCTTTTAATTGATGCAGATGCAATCAACATTCTTGGAGAAAATAAGACATGGTTGTCGTTCATTCCCCAAAACAGCATTTTTACGCCACATCCCAAAGAATTTGAACGCCTTATCGGGAAATTCACAAACGATTTCGAAAGGAATCAACTACAGAAGGAATTCTCGGTCAAATATCATGCTTACGTAGTATTAAAAGGGGCACACACAGCCATAACCTGCCCTGATAACAGCTGCTATTTCAACAGCTCTGGTAATCCGGGCATGGCAACAGGAGGTAGCGGGGATGTATTAACCGGTGTGATACTCGGATTACTTGCCCAGCATTACCTTCCCAAAGAAGCTTGTATTCTTGCTGTTTATGTACACGGTTTGGCAGGTGATCTGGCTGCCAAGAAAATAGGCATGGATGCACTTATCGCAGGCGACATTATCAACAATCTGGGAAAGGCATTTAAGAAGCTATAGCATCGATGGCATCTTCTTCAACCCTCAGGTTATCGATAATAAAGGTTTGACGCTGAGGAGTATTCTTTCCCATATAAAATTCCAGAATTCTTCCAATGGATGCTGATTTCTGAAGAATAACAGGATCAAGTCTCATGGATGCTCCGATAAAATTTTTAAATTCATTCGGTGATATTTCTCCCAGTCCTTTAAAACGTGTTATCTCAGGATTACCTTTAAGTTTTTTTATCGCACCATTTCTTTCCTGTTCAGAATAACAATATATTGTTTCCGCTTTATTACGAACTCTAAATAGAGGAGTTTGTAAAATATAAACATGGCCGGCTCTGATCAGGTCGGGATAAAATTGCAAAAAGAAAGTTAACAATAACAACCTGATATGCATTCCATCAACATCAGCATCAGTTGCTATAACAATATTATTATAACGAAGGCTTTGAAGTCCCTCTTCAATGTTCAACGCTGTTTGTAGAAGGTTAAATTCATCGTTCTGGTAAACAATTTTTTTACTTAATCCATAAGCATTCAGTGGCTTGCCCTTCAAGCTAAAAACGGCTTGTGTACTTACATCTCTTGATTTTGTTATCGAGCCGCTGGCTGAATCACCTTCGGTGATAAAAAGAGTTGTTTCCAGGCGTTTCTCATGATTATCCTGATAATGAACCCTACAATCACGGAGTTTTTTATTATGCAAACTGGCTTTCTTTACACTCTCTTTGGCCAGTTTTTTGATCCCGGCAATTTCTTTCCTTTCCTTTTCTGACTGAAGGATCTTTCTCAGTAACAATTCAGCGGTTTCGGGATTCATGTGCAAATAATTATCCAGGTTCCGCTTAACAACATCATTGATATAATTTCTAACGGAGGGACCTCCAGGTTCAATATATTGTGAACCAAGTTTGGTTTTTGTCTGCGATTCGAAAATAGGTTCCTGCACTTTCACACTCAGGGCTGCAATTATTGATACACGTACATCGTTAGTATCAAAATCTTTTTTATAAAATTCTCTGATTGTTTTTACAATGGCTTCGCGAAAGGCAGCCAGGTGTGTTCCGCCCTGTCGTGTATGTTGTCCATTAACAAAAGAATAATATTCCTCGCTATATTGTTTAACACTGTGCGAAAAAGCAAGCTCAAAATCGTCTTCCTTCAGATGAATTATCGGATAAAGAACAGAGTTCCCGTTGATAGAACGATTAAGAAGGTCGAGCAATCCATTTTTTGCAACAAAACGCTGTCCGTTAAAGTATATAGTTAATCCATTGTTGAGGAACACATAATTCCATAATAGTTGCTCTATATATTCAGGAATAAAATGGTAATTACCAAAAAAGCTATTATCAGGAATGAATGTTACGATGGTACCAGGCTTTAGCTCTTTTTCTTTGGTCAGGCTCTCATTTACCAAAGTACCTTTTTCAAACTCAGCTAATTTAGATTTCTCCTCTCTGACCGACTGTACTATAAAATATGATGAGAGGGCATTAACGACTTTTGAACCAACCCCGTTAAGTCCTACTGCTTTCTTAAAGACTTTTGAATCATATTTTGCTCCGGTATTAATTTTCGAAACGCAATCGATTACTTTTCCGACGGGAATGCCTCTTCCATAATCTCTGATAACCACTGTCCTTTCTTTGACAGTCACCTCGATGGTTTTTCCAAATCCCATAACAAACTCATCGATAGAGTTGTCAAGTATCTCTTTAATAAGGACATATATTCCATCATCGTGCGACGAACCATCTCCAAGTTTACCAATATACATACCCGGCCTTAACTGGATATGTTCTTTCCAATCAAGTGAACGAATAGAATCTTCTGTGTATTTATTAATCATCCTCCCAAATTTCGCTGCAAATATAACTAAAGGAAAGTATTGGTATTGTAAGAAAACAGAAATTTTATTAAACATTCGTTGTTGATATCTTTATGAAGCAACTTTTTTATCCGAGTACTGGAGAAAAAAATTATTATCTAACTTGAAAATTTGGTTATGCTTCTTTTGGTATGATTCGCAAGGATTTCCAAAATAAAATTTGACATACCCATCTTCAATATTCATGATTGCGGTACCCAGTGTCCTACCTCTAATTGCTCCCTGTGGGTGACGGCAAGGGGAATACGGTGATTGCCTATGACTCGATAAAATGCTTACAAGTTCAGCTTCGCTGACCGATTGTTGATTTTCAATCTTACCAATTTCTTCTTCGATAACTTTATACCTTAACATTGAAGAAGACTCAACATATCCTGTATCCTGTGGAAGTTTTTTTGTTGATTCCAGGATAAGATGATTCGTATGGAAATATAATCCATCCGGATAATAAATTTCATAATCAGTTGGGGTGACTTCAACCGAAACAATCTTCTTTTCCTGTACAGAACCCAGATTATGGTTGTATGCAAAGGCACGGTGAGGGTGCGTCGCCAACGAAAGAGCATCTTCAAGGGATTGAGCTTCAAGAATTGCCCGCCCGAGTATGTAACGAGGGATTCCGATGTTCCAGTCCAGTGACGCAATGTAATTTGTAGATTGGGTAATCCCGGCATTATTCATTGCCGGCCCATTTCCCATAATGATTCCCGGGTAGGTCATGACCACAAACGTCACCCCTGATGGCGGAGTGGCTTTAACGATGAACATACCACCGTAGTTGGCTTCGTTACCATCTTCATTGTGCATAATGAGTTTCCGTTTCCCCTCATTCAAATAAATGGTTGAGCAACCCGGAGCCTCATGTTCCCTAAAAGACATGGCGGCTTCAACCTCAGCTTTGATATTAAGCAGGAACAGGTCATCAAACGGGATCCCAGAACCACTTGAAATACCTTCGATCTCATGGACGAGATGTGGAAAATATTTACGGGAACTTAACAACATTCCTTTATACATTTCCCGACCTTTTCCTTGAACAAAAGCTTTAAGATTGCCAAACCACTTCTTCCTTCCTTTCAGCAGCCCCAATATATTATCTTTAAAATAGCTGCCAATGACCTGGCCAATTTCATAATTATCACCTGCAACTTCCAAATATGGAAAGGAAGTTGCCGTTCCGGGCTGAAACACTACCTTACCCTTATCTTTCACGCACCCGGTATTTAAACTAAAAAGGGAAACTCCAGCCAGTGCTTTTGCCAAAGCTAAGGAGACGGATCCTTTCAAGCTCTTTTCAATAAATTTCCGTCTGTTAAGTTGGTTCATATAAACAGTTTTAAATTTTATCCCCATGCTATTTTCATTTGCATGAGGTTGTCGTAAAGGTAAGATTTTTAAATAACACCGCAGAGATGCTGAGGATCAAAGCACTAAAAATTTTGACATTTATAATCTTTGCACCCTAGCGTGTTTGCGGTGCAAATGACTTTGAGACAACCACATGAAAGGGAAGGAAAAATATGGAATACATGAGTACAAATAAGGAATAAGGAATAAAAAATAAAAAATAAAAAATAAAGGACAAGGAACAAAAAGCAAGGAATCCAAGATCCCTTTAACATACTTTAACAAAATTAAATACGCTCCATTTCTTTCATTCTTTATTTTTGCATCATCGAAATAAAAAATTAAAAATAATGGAGACTAATATCAAAGAGTTAAATGAAAAGATTCAGCAGGAAAGCTCGTTTGTTGACCTGATCAATCTTGAAATGAAGAAAGTAATCGTTGGGCAGAAGCATATGGTTGAACGGTTGTTGATCGGACTATTATCAAACGGACATATTTTACTTGAAGGTGTACCGGGGCTAGCTAAAACATTAGCCATAACATCGCTGGCTAATATTATCAATGCCAAATTCAGCCGGGTTCAATTTACTCCTGACCTGCTTCCGGCCGATCTTATTGGAACGATGATTTATAGCCAGAAAAAAGAAGAATTTGTAGTCAGGAAAGGACCTATTTTCGCCAATTTCATCCTGGCTGATGAAATTAATCGTTCACCAGCAAAAGTGCAGAGTGCATTACTTGAAGCCATGCAGGAACGCCAGATTACAATTGGTGACCACACGTATAAGCTTGAAGACCCTTTCCTTGTGCTCGCTACACAAAATCCCATTGAGCAGGAAGGAACTTATCCTCTCCCTGAAGCTCAAGTTGACCGGTTCATGTTAAAAGTGATTATCAATTACCCTAATAAAGAGGAGGAAAAAGAAATTTTACGTCAAAACATAACGAATATTGCCCGCTCAACCAATACCATTATCAATAAGGCCGATATTATCAAAGCGAGAAGTGTTGTTAAGGAGGTTTATCTTGACGAGAAAATTGAGAATTACATCACTGATATCGTTTTTTCATCGAGGTATCCCTCCGATTATAACCTAAAACAGTTTGAAGGACTTATCTATTTTGGCGCATCACCACGTGCCAGCATTAACCTGGCCCTGGCGGCAAAAGCTTATGCTTTTATCAAACGCCGTGGGTATGTCATTCCTGAAGATATCCGTGCTGTTGCACTTGATGTTATGCGGCACCGGATCGGGCTCACCTATGAGGCTGAAGCTGAGAATGTAACAACTGAAGACATTATAAATGAGATATTAAATACCGTTGAAGTTCCGTAAGAGAAAGACGAAAAACGAGAAGAGAAAAGCGAAAAGAGAAAGACAAAATACGAAAGACGAAACTAAAAAATTTTGGAGACTTCTGAAATATTAAAAAAGGTAAGGAAGATTGAGATAAAGACACGTGGTCTTTCCAATCAGCTTTTTTCAGGGCATTACCACAGTGTCTTTAAAGGAAGAGGAATGGCCTTTAGCGAGGTACGCGAGTACCAATATGGTGATGATATCCGCACCATCGACTGGAATGTTACAGCACGGTTTAACCATCCTTTTGTTAAGATCTTTGACGAGGAAAGAGAGCTTACGGTTATGCTGCTTGTTGATGTCAGTGGGTCGAATGAATTTGGGACACAAAAACAGTTAAAGGAAGAAATGATCACGGAAATTGCAGCTGTTCTTGCATTTTCCGCAATTCAAAACAACGATAAGGTAGGTGTGATCTTTTTTAGTGACCGCATTGAAAAGTTTATTCCCCCAAAAAAAGGAACTTCACACATTCTTCGAATAATAAGAGAATTGGTTGATTTTAAACCTCAGAGCCGACAAACGGATATTGCCGAAGCACTTAGATTCCTGACAAATGCAATTAAAAAGAGAAGTATTGCTTTTCTTCTTTCGGATTTTATGGATGAAGAATTTGAAGACGCACTTAAAATAGCAAATAAAAAACACGATCTGATTGCTGTCAGGGTTTACGATGGCCGGGAGATGGATTTACCCGATATTGGCCTTGTTCATTTTTCAGATGCCGAAACAGGAAAGAGTTCGTGGGTGGATACATCCAGTAAACGCCTCAGAAAGAGTTATAACGATTACTACAAAAAAACCGAACAAAGTCTTCAGAATCTTTTTATTAAAACCGGGATGGATGTAGCAATCATCAGAACTGATCAGGACTATACAAAACCGTTGCTCAATATGTTTAAAAAAAGAGAAGCGAGGTATTGACTTGGGATTAATTGATTTATAATTTTAGATTAAGAATTTTCACAAACAGATTTGAAGAAGATAACTTACATATTAATTGGGATAGTATCACTTTTTGTATATAAAGAAAGTACTGCACAGGAGGCAACAGCTGAGGTAAACAGAAGTTCCATTCTTATTGGAGATCAGATAAACCTAACGTTGAAGCTTGCCGTACCTGCTTCCGCGACAATTGTATGGCCAGACATCCGGGATACTATTATTCGTGAAATTGAAGTGGTAACCAGAACAAAAATTGATACAATTACAAATGAAAAAGAAGAGTTTATTACATATATTCAAACACTTACCATCACTTCATTTGATTCCGGATATTTTGCTGTTCCACCATTTATTTTTTTATACAAAACAATAGATGAGGCTGAATATCAGGCAATAGAAACAGGTGCTCTTCTTCTTGAGGTTCAAACAATAGAAGTTGATACATCAAAAGACATAATAGATATTAAGCCTCCGATTCACGTACCTGTTTCATTTCAGGAAATATGGCCCTGGCTGGTTTTAGGTTTATTAGGCCTATTATTTATGCTGGGGATCATCTATTTCATCAAAAAAAGAAAAAAATCCGAACCTATCATTCAAATTAGAAAAAAGCCAGTACTGCCACCACATCAAATTGCCCTTGACGCACTTGAAAGTCTAAAAAGAAAAAAATTATGGCAAAGTGGTAAAATCAAATCATACCACACCGAATTAACAGATATAGTACGACGATATATTGAAAACAGATTTGACATCCAGGCAATTGAAATGGTTACATTTGAGATTCTTGTAGCTATGCAGCGTACTGTTGCTACGGATGAGGCAAAAGAAAAATTGAAAGAAATGCTCGAATTAGCTGATTTAGTCAAATTTGCAAAAGAAAAACCGCTTCCTGATGATGAGGAAAAAAGCATGAAGTACGCCATTAACTTTATAAATGACACCATTCATTTAATTGAAGAAGTAAAAATCCCGGAGGTAAAGGAGCATGTTTAGTAATATTGAATTTGCAAACCCCAACTTTCTTTATCTGTTGCTGGTTATACCGGCACTGGGTGTTTGGTATTGGTTTCGGCATCAAAAGATCAATGCTGAGATTCAAGTTTCCAGTACTAAAGCTTTTAAAAACCAAGGTAAAAGCCTGAAGCAATATCTGTTTCCCGGGTTATTTATCATTAGGTTAATAGCCATCGCATTGTTAATGGTTGCCATTGCCAGACCACAAAGCAGCACTAAAAGGCAAGATGTTACTATTGAAGGGATAGACATAGTGTTGGCTTTAGACATTTCAGGAAGCATGCTTGCTGAAGATTTTAAGCCCAACAGATTGGAAGCATCAAAAAACGTAGCTGAAGATTTTATTTCCGGGCGGCCTAATGACAGGGTTGGTTTGGTCATTTTCAGCGGAGAAACTTTTACTCAATGCCCACTTACTACTGATCATATTATACTGTTGAGTTTGTTTAAAGATGTTAAAAGTGGAATGATTGAAGATGGAACAGCCATTGGGGATGGGTTAGCTACTGCTGTTAACAGATTAAAAGAGAGCAAAGCAATTAGCAAGGTAATTATCCTGTTAACTGATGGTGAAAATAACATGGGATTTCTTGATCCTATTTCAGCAGCAGAAATAGCCAAGCTTTATGGAGTTAGAGTTTATACAATTGGCGTCGGCACCATTGGGACGGCCCCCTACCCTGTTCAAACCAGATATGGCAGGCAATATCAAAACATTGAAGTGAAAATTGACGAACCAATGTTAAAAAAGGTAGCTGCAATGACAGATGGTGAATACTTCCGGGCAACAAACAACAAAAAGCTCGAGGAGATATACCAGGAAATTGACAAATTAGAGAAATCGAAAATAGATGTTACAGAATTTCATAAAAAAAATGAAGAATTTTTACCATGGGCAATCGTTGCAGGAATGCTATTTATTTTTGAACTACTCCTTAGGAATACTATTTTTAGGAGGGTACCATAAATAATATTCGACAGAAGACAAATAACTATGTTACAACTCGAGAATTCATATTTTCTTTACGGACTGATACTGATCCCTTTCTTTATTATCCTGTTTTTTTCATTAATGAGATGGAAAAGGAAGGCTTTAAAACGATTTGGGACAATGTCGGTAATCAATCGGCTAATTCCCGACTTCTCAAAAGAGAAATCCATCCTCAAATTTATTTTTCTGATTATTGCCTACGTTTTTTTGATCATTGGCCTTGCAAACCCACAAATAGGCTCAAAACTTGTAAAAGGTGAGCGAAAAGGCATTGACATTATGATTGCCCTGGATGTATCAAACAGCATGCTCGCTGAAGATATTCAACCTAACAGGTTGGAAAAGGCAAAACAAGCCATTTCAAAATTGATCGATAAGTTAAAGAACGACCGAATTGGGATCATTGTGTTTGCCGGAAAAGCATATACTCAACTCCCAATCACTTCAGATTATGCTGCCGCTAAAATGTTTCTTTCAACGATCGATCCAACTATTGTACCAGTGCAAGGCACTGCAATTTCTGAAGCCATTCGGCTTGCTACTAAATCATTTAATGATGAAAACCATAACAAGGCTATCATTATTATTACCGACGGGGAAGACCATGAAGGCCAGGCTATTGAAGAAACAAAACAAGCGGTTGATGTAGGTATTAGTGTTTTTACAATTGGCATGGGACTTCCTGACGGAAGCCCAATACCCCTGTATAATGGAAACAAGCGGCTTGGCTACAAAAAAGATAATAATGGAAATACGGTTGTGACAAAACTGAACGAATCTATCTTACAACAAATTGCTTCGGAGGGAAATGGTATTTATGTCAGGGCTAATAATACATCGGCTGGCTTAAGAACGATTTTTCAAAAAATAAATAAAATTGAGAAAAAAGAATATGAAAGCAGAGTATTCTCTGACTTTGAAAGCAGGTTCCAGTATTTTATCGGAATCAGTATTATTCTCCTCATTATTGAACTTCTTATAGTAGAAAGAAAAAGTAAGTGGTCGGGTAAAATAAAATTATTTCAAGAAAAATGAGTTATAATATAAATGAGCCAGATAACCAACATACTTTCAACTTTGAGTAATCACAAATGCAATAAGTGGGTATTCCTTATTTTCTTTCTCTTCCCTGGATTGGTTTTAGTTGCTCAGGGAGAAAGAAAACATATACGTCAGGGAAACAAATCTTTTGAGGAGAACGATTACAAGAAAGCGGAAATCTCATACCGAAAAGGTTTGGAGAAGAATGCCCAGTCTGTTCCCGGAATTTTCAATCTTGGAGATGCCTTTTATAAACAAAACAACTTCCAGGGTGCCATTGTAGCTTTTGATTCGGTACGAAGCATGGAATCAGAAAAACAAAGATTATCGGAAACCTACTATAACCTTGGCAATTCATTGTTAAAATTCGCGATAGATACCATAGCTATGCCATCCGAGGAATTACAGGAGTTACAATCAAAAGCTTTACCTGGCAGTATTGAAGCATATAAAAATGCATTGCGGAATAACCCCGGCGATACCGCGGCCAAGTACAACCTGGCCTATGCGCAAAAATTACTGAAAAACCAGCAACAATGTCAGGATCAAAATCAACAGGATCAAGACCAGAATCAAGACCAGCAAGATCAACAAGAACAAAAGCAAGAAGATCAAGAGCAACAAAAAGAAAAAAATCAAGAGCAACAGGAGCAGCAAAATCAGCAACAGCAAGAAAGCCAACAACAACAGCAACAACAACAGCAACAACAAAAGGAAATTTCAAAAGAAGATGCCGAGCGAATGCTTGAAGCACTTAAAAATGACGAAAAAAACACCCTTGAGAAACTAAAGATGCAAAAAATAAAGGGAAGCAAAACTAAAACAGAAAAGGATTGGTAATTTTGCATTTTATCCATTACTGATGAGATATTTAATATTAACAACAACATTTTTTTTCATACTCGGGCTAACTTACGTATCCGGGCAAACGGAAAATGTTGAGTTTATTGCAAACTCAAAATCTACGGTTAATGTTGGGGAACAATTCAGGGTTGTTTTTACTGTTAATAGCAAAGGGAAAGACTTCCATATAAAGCCATTACAGGGATTCAATATATTATCAGGCCCAAATCCTTCCACAAGCTCGAGTATTCAAATCATCAACGGCAAGTATACTCGTACTGTTTCAAACAGTTACACTTATTATTTAGTAGCTTCTCAAGAGGGGGACTTTGAAATCCCCCCGGCTACAATTGTGATTAACGGGAAGCAATATTCATCCAACTCGTTAAAAATAAAAGTTGTATCATCAACCACTCCTTCGAAACCCGGTACTCAGGGCCAGGGTACCAAACCAGGTTCATCGCAAGGTATGGCTTCGGCTGATCTGTATATAAAAGCCTCAGTTGATAGAAACAACGCATTTATTGGAGAGCAGATTATTGTTACTTATAAAATCTATACAACTGTACCTATACCGCAATATAGTGTAAATAAGTATCCTTCTTATAGCGGATTCTGGGCTCAGGACCTGAAGAAGGATAATGAAAGGCCCAGTCAACGAAATGAGATAATAAATGGCCGGCAATACCTTGTCGCCGAATTTAAAAAGGTAGCATTATTCCCTTTAAAAAGCGGAAAACTAACCATTGAACCCATAAACCTTAATGTTGTTGCTCAAATCCGCACACAGAGGCAGCAAAGAAGCAGGGACCCTTTCTTTGACAGTTTCTTTGATGATGCTTTCTTTGGCGGGGGCTATCAGAATATCGAACGTGTATTAAAAACAAATACTATTACCCTTAATATTAAACCCTTACCGTTACAAGACAGGCCTGTTGATTTTAAAAATGCCGTTGGTCAGTTTTCTTTCAAATCAAACATTGACAAAACCAAAGTAAAAACTAATGAGGCAATAAACCTTAAATTTACGATTTGGGGCAAAGGGAATATTAAGCTTATCGATAAGTTGAATATTAATTTCCCGCCTGATTTTGAAGTGTACGACCCTAAAATTAACAATAAAATTAATATTGCCAACGATGGGGTAAACGGTGTAAGAACTATCGAATATCTTATCATTCCCAGAAATGCAGGAAACTTCATGGTTCAACCTGTTAGGTTTAGCTATTTTGACCAGAAAAAAAAGCAATATATCACCCTTTCATCACCTGAATACATTATTTCTGTTGAAAAAAATGTTGTGACTCCATCGGACATAAACTACAGTGGGACAGCTCCGGAAGATATCCGGTATATCGGCAAAGACATTAGATACATAAAAAGTTTACCTTTCACGCTATATAAAACAGGAAGTTATTTTTTCGTCTCCAGCCTCTATTTTATTTTCCTGATTGGATCACTTATTATTTCTTTGATTATCTTAATTTTATGGAACAATTTCCAGAAACAACGATCTAACATCCAATTAAGGAAAACCAGAAAAGCCACCAAAGTGGCAAAAAGTCGCCTAAAAAATGCTGAAACATACCTCAAGAAGAGAAATGAGGTTAATTTTTTCAATGAGGTATCACTAGCGCTGTGGGGTTATTTAAGTGATAAATTCAATATCCCTCTTTCTGACCTTTCGATGGATTCGGCACATGAAGCTCTTTCTCTGAAAGGTGTTAAGGAAGAAATTTCATCTCAATTCCTGGATATACTCAATCAGTGTGAATATGCACGATTTTCTCCTGCGGGAGAATCCGGAAGTATGGAGAAAATATATAGTGAAGCCATTTTAATAATAAGCAAAACAGAAAGAAGACTTAAGTAATGATCTCTATAATTAAATATCTAACCCTAATATTTCTGCTTTTGGTGCCATCATTGCTTATGGCTGATGAAGATGAGCAAATTATTCGGCAAGCTAACCAGGATTATTCTTCCGGTCTTTACAATAACGCAATCGCTGGTTATTTGGAGGTTCTGGACAAGGGAGTTGAATCGGCTGAGCTTTATTATAACCTGGGTAATGCCTATTTTAAAGTCAACGATATGGCATGCGCCATTTTATTTTTTGAAAGGGCAAAACGCCTGAATTATTACGACGAAGACATCAACCACAATCTGCAGGTCGCTAATAACCGGATTGTAGATAAAATTAATGAGGTTCCGGTTATATTTTACAAGCAATGGTGGAGCAGGCTTTATAACCTACTGGGGGTCAATGCATGGGCGAAGTTAAATATCACCATTCTTGTCATCTTTATGATATTTGTGCTGGTTTATTTTATTGCCAGGACAATCATTATTCGTAAAGCGGCATTCTGGTTGGGAATTACCATGTTTGTCTTTGCATTATTTAGTTTTGGGTTTGCCCTTCAAAAATATAAATCCTTCCATACCCACAATCAAGCTATTGTTTTTAGCCCATCCATTACCATAAAAAGTTCACCGGCAGAAAATAGTGTAGACCTGTTTGTTGTTCATGAAGGAACAAAGGTGAAAATATTGGATTCAATTGGCGATTGGCGTGAGATAAAAATTGCCAATGGTAGCGTTGGCTGGATTCAACAATCAGCCATTTCTGTAATTTAATCAATGCATTTCTTCTGGAATTATCTTTTTTTTTATATATTTATTGCCAGTTAACTTATAATTTTACCTGGGGATATGGACTACCTACACAATATCTTAAAAAACCACATATTCGGAACACTGCTGATTTTCGTTCTTTGTATACTTCCCTTAACATCACTTCCTCAAAATTTCATACAGGCAATTCCTTATGGCGGCCAACCACAACTCAAACAATTTATCAAAGAAGAAATGGTTTACCCACAGGAAGCAATTGACAACCAAATTCAGGGAGCTGTTGGCGTATTTGTTTCTATTGATGAAACAGGAAAGGTTACCAACATGGAGATTTTTGAGAGTGTGGATCCGTTAATAGATGCTGAAGCATTAAGGATATTGAGGAAGATTTTGTGGGATCCGGCTTCATATTCAGGGGTTGCAAGTTCCAGCAATTATTCAGTAAGAATCAAATTCAATATCAAAAAATATTTCAGGAATGTAAAAGAGAGAGGTTATGCTGACCATCTTTTTCCTTTCCGCCCTGTTGATCAAAGTAATATCATTTATAATTATAACGAAGTTAATTCTATTCCAAAGCTGATTTTCACTTCCCCATCAATGACATTAGCAAAATTTATTACTAAAAACATTGAATATCCAAAAGAAGCAATGCAATATAATCTTACCGGCACACAAACAATCAACTTTGTTATTGAACCTAATGGCAGGGTATCAAACATTCGCCCCAAAGAATATGTTGGTGCAGGTTGTTGTGAAGAGGCAGTACGCCTCGTTAAACTTCTGAATTGGTATCCAGGCATAAAAAACGGAAAAGCAGTGCGAGTTAGATCAGGGATTAGTATACAATTCAATCTAAGCGATGATACTGATATTCAGTTTGTACCAACATTTTTAAATAACTCCTGGCAGTAATCTTTATTTTTTATTCAAAAAAAACTGTTAAATTTGCCGCCTTTTACTTAATCTGTACCTTCTTAATTAAAACTAATTATAATACTTTTTCAAAAATCGATCTAAATTATGGAAACAGCAGGTAATTATTTCAACCAGTTTATTGATCTTCTCGTGGATTATGGACCGAAATTTATTGCAGCCTTACTCACCCTAATAATCGGGTTATTGGTTATCAAAACCATTGTTAAACAACTGAATACGTTAATGGTTAAAAAGGATGTTGATGAATCTTTGAGGCCATTTTTAAAATCCATGGCATCCGTTGTTCTTAAGGTACTCCTTGTTATTAGTGTAATGAGTATGGTGGGAATTGCCATGACCTCTTTTATTGCCATTCTTGCCACGGCAGGTTTAGCTGTTGGCATGGCTTTATCAGGGACATTACAAAACTTTGCCGGTGGTGTGATGATCTTATTATTCAAGCCATTTAAAGCAGGTGATTATATAGATGCACAAGGATTTACCGGTACCGTTAAAGAAATTCAGATATTCAATACTATATTAGTTACACCCGACAATAAAACAATAATTATCCCCAATGGGGGACTCTCCACAAGTGCTATGACTAACTATTCTATACAAGAAACAAGAAGGGTTGATTTTGTTTTTGGAATCGGATATGGTGATGACATCGATAAAACAAAAAATGTGTTAAACAAATTAATCCTGCTTGATAAAAGGATAATGAGTGACCCTGAACCATTTATTGCAGTTTCTAAATTAGATGATAGTTCAGTGAATTTTGTGGTAAGGGTTTGGGTACAAGCAGGTGATTATTGGGGGGTATTTTTTGATATGACAGAACAAGTAAAGAAAACCTTTGATAAAGAGAGCATATCTATCCCCTACCCACAAACAGATGTTCATCTTTTCAAACAAGAAAAGAAATAGTTAACGTTTTAACCATTTATTATTATGAAAAAATTTGTCCTTATTGCATTAGCAATGGGTTTTGCTCATTTTACTTTCAGCCAGGAGACAGACACAATAAAACCCTGGAAAACAGGTGTTAACTTTGCGCTCACCTTTTCACAAACATCACTTACAAACTGGAGTGCAGGTGGAGAGAACTCGCTTTCTACAAATGGATACCTAAACTGGTTTGGTGATT
>JAGLWB010000390.1 GCA_023133655.1 Bacteroidales bacterium | reverse complement strand
TTCTAATTAGTTTATCAGGCTATTCCTATACATGGAACAGCATTGGCCCTGATAGCGTAAATGCATCACGAATCTGTTTTGGCGTGGGCTTGCCCTACTGGGTGATCTGTGCTGATAATGGAATGTATCTGTATAATTACAGCACATATGATTGTGAATTTTTTTCCTGTGGAATGTTGCCTGTTACCGGTGCCGCTTACATGAACCCTGATGAAATGCTAGTAGTGATGGGAAATGGAAGCTTATCGGACGGGATCTATACTTTTAACTGGCAAACACACCTTTTCGAAGTTGTAGAATGGATTGTTAATCCTAACTTCATTGAGCTTCATGAACCTTCTGGCACTTATTGGGTGGGGACACAGTTTGGAGGAATGTTCAAATCTTCAGATGGGCTTAACTGGTCGGAGGTGTCATTTTTCGAAGGTAAATCATGCTCCTGCTTCGATTATTACGGTGAACACTTGGTCGTATCAGAGGTGAGTAATATCTATAATATTTACTGGTCTGACGACAGTGGCTTTTCCTGGTATACGGGAACAGCTACGCCCTTGCTAACTGATATGAAGTTTAACAGTTTTGGGATGCTCTATGGGATTTTTCCTGATTATTCCAACTCGTCGGGATTGTGGCGGTCATTTGATTTTGGTGAAACCTGGGAAATAGTTTTTTATGCTGATAATATGAGCGCTGTGGGATTTGACGCTTTCAGGCATATTTTTGTTGGATGGGCCGAAAACGAAGGTATTGCCCTTTATGATCCTGAATCACCTCCTCCGGGACTGACCTTTCTGAACAATGGCCTTCCAAACATAAATATCAATAAAATACAGCTTGACCCGTCGATGAGTGCTCCGGCTATTTTTACCTGTACTGAAGGTGGAGTTTATTATAGCAATGATTATTTGGTGGGAATAGATAAACCAGATGAAAATTTAAATTCGGTTTTTATTTACCCCGTCCCCGCAAATAATGAATTATATGTCCAAAGCGAAATTTTAGTTTCCAGGATTACTATGATGACCCTTTCAGGAGAAGCGGTATTGGAAGAAATGATTTTTGAAAAAGACTTCAGGATAAATATTTCCGGCTTTACTCCGGGAGTTTATATTATGCAAGCAGAGGTTAATGGAAGAACTGTTAACCGGAAATTAATAGTGGAGTAAAAAAGATGAAAAAATATTTGTTAATAACATCAATGTTAATTATTATGATACCCGGATTTACGCAGCCAAAAAAGATATTCGAAACCGATATTATTAAAACATCTTCCGGCGAACTTAGTATTACTTTTATAGGTCACGCGACATTAATGATAAGCTATAATAATACTGTACTGCATGTTGATCCTGTTAGCCAGTATGCAGATTACACAACAATGCCAAAGGCCGATTTAATCCTTGTTACCCATGAACATAGTGATCATTTTGATAAAGATGCTATTTCAATCCTAAGAAAAAATAATAGTGATCTTATTTTAACAAACGCTTGTGCCCCTGATATGGGTACTTGCACAATAATGAAAAATAGTGACATTAAGACTATTAAAGACATCACGATTGAAGCTGTGCCTGCTTATAATATTGTTCATAAAAGAACAGATAATACTCCTTATCATCCAAAAGGCGTTGGGAATGGTTACGTTCTCACTATTGCAGATAAAAGGATTTACATTGCCGGAGATACTGAAAATATTCCGGAAATGTCGAATTTGAAAAATATTGACATTGCCTTCTTGCCAATGAATCTCCCATACACAATGACTCCGGAAATGGTTGCAGAGGCAGCAAAAAGAATTAAACCTCAAATATTATATCCATATCATTTTGGGAACACCGACACTTCAATCATAACAAAATTGCTTCAGGATGAGAGCAACATAGAGGTTCGGATTCGGAAAATGAATTGAATTTGTATGCTTTAACTGAAGTCACTAACGGCTTCTTGTGTGTAACCGCCTGCCGACCGTCACATCAAAACAATATCTGTTGATAATAATAATAATAGACTGCGCTAATAGATTATTATTTTGTTTGTCAACTTCCGGTTTTTCGATGGCTGAACATCACTCTGAATATTCACATTTATGCCTGATAACTTTGTTGATAAAGTTATCTTAGTATGTTTATGATAAATTAAAAATATTTTAATTTTGTGGCGGTTTCACAAGTGTAATTAATGATTGACTAAAAGACACTTATATTTTGGCCCTTTTCCGTACAGCTATTCAAATTAGGCTGGTTTTGTTTTTGTTCAGTGCCTTTTTAGCACACGAAACGGCAGCCCAGATTATCTATTCTGATTTTCATGCTGATATTGAAGTTTTTCCTAAAGGTGATAATTGTTTATTTGAAAATTACCTGGGGGATGTCAACTCAGATGGGGTGAATGAATATGAACTTGTTTCCACATGCTCGTATGTCTCC
>JAGLWB010000039.1 GCA_023133655.1 Bacteroidales bacterium | reverse complement strand
TTTTAGTAGGGCTTTTCGAGGTGTCTGACCCCGGCGAAGCCTTGGGGAATACGATTACTGCGCGCGAGATATTGGATAAAGGTGCTGAAAAGATAGAAAATGAATTAGGTGACCAGCCGGAAGTGCAGGCAACACTTATGAATACTATGGGTGAAGTTTATCGTAGACTTGGACTTTACGATAAGGCCGAACTTTTGTGTGAAAATGCTCTCATTATAAGAAGGCAAATATTTGGTAACAAGCATCTGGAAGTGGCTTCCTCTCTAGATCAGTTGGGAATATTACATTCCCGCAAGCTAAACATTGAATTGTCTGACTCACTGTGGCGCGAGGCCCTGGAAATATATCGTGAACTGCTTGGCAAAGAGAATCCTTATGTGGCCGAAATGCTGACGAGCCTGGCAATAAATTTGTATGAGAAGGGTGATTATACAGAGGCCGAGTCTCTCCAACGCGAGTCACTGGAAATGCAAGGATGGACACTTACGGACAAGGAGGACGCTGATTTATTCTCCACCAGCCTGGGCAACTTAGCGAGGTGTCTGCAAAAGAAGGGTGACTATGAGGAAGCTGAGCAGCTGTACCGTAAATCACTCGAGATAATTCGAGAATTTATGGGCGAAGAGCACCCTTTTGCTACTAATACTCTTGTATATCTAGGTAGGATATTAGAATTGAAAGGTGACTTCAAATCAGCTGAAGGACTGTATATTGAGGCTATAACAAAATTTCGAAAGGTACTTGGCAACGACCATCCATGGTTAGCGGGTAGTCTTGGTCATCTGGCATCGTTGTTATACAGGAAAGGCAATTACTCAGAAGCTGAAGAACTTTATCGCGAGGCGCTTAAGATCCGGCAGAAATCTCTTCCAGCGGATGACTGGAGAACAGCTATCAGCAAGTATCAGCTTGGTCGTTGTCTAAGCTCGTTAAAACGTTACCAGGACGCTGAACCACTTTTATTAGAAAGTTACAAAATCCTTAAGGCCCAAAAAGGAGAGAATGATTATTACACAATGGTACCCCTCAATTTTATCATTGAACTCTACCAAGCTTGGGATAAACCAGAAAAAGTTGCTGAGTACAAAGCACTTTTGCCGGATACTACAGCCGTTTCAGAAACACAGTAATTGATTTTAACGAGCAACTGTAATAACTGAAGTAGTTAAGATTTTTACAAGCGCACCGCCTTTTGCCCTACTTTAGCCAATACATCTGAAATACCTTTTACAGCATCAATATCATACTTCTGGATTTCTTTTGTGAGATTCTCCCATTCCGTCAGGTCAGGTGTTTTTCTGGCCTTGTCGTTTCTTGTTTTACTGTATGTCCATCCCGCGAGCGACCGTTCTGCATTCCAACGCAGATGCTCAAGTTTTGAAAGCAGAAGCAATTCCTCACTGGTTATTATTGCCTCAGGTCTTGGATCAGCAGCATTAACAATTTCACAGCCAATTGCGCGCATCTTAACCCCGATATGATCGGCTGCCTTCTTGTTCGAATCTTTAAATTCCTGTGACAGTTCTTCCCAGGAAACATCTGCATCTTTTTTACCGAAGTCGTCTTCCTTTCTTCTTTTATCCAGGTAATTATTATGAAAAGCAATGGCCTTTTTATCGAGAAATCCACCATAGATTGATTCCTGTGAACAAACCTTTGAAGATAATCCGTATGGTTTGACGTTTTGGGAGAAAGTTGTAAAAGCAACATCATCGCCGGTCCTGACGAAAATATTAACACGTTCTTCAAAACTTATACTGTCAAGTTGCAGTCCAAGGAGCAGGTTTTGGGTTTTATTATCAAAACAAAATACGATGGTTGTCAATGTATCGGGAATGCCGGTATATGGCATCACATGATTAATTAGTTGCGGACTATCGGCTTCGGAGGTAATATATTTCAACTCGCAATAATCATTGAAGGTTGGATACCTTCCCAGAAAATCGTGTACTTTTTCTTCAGCCAAACGATCAATGATCAGGACTTTTGGTTTTTTGCCGTTGGCATAATGCCCTGTTAATGCTGTTTGTAAAGCAAGCGCTTCACCTGCAAGGCCAAAACCAAAAATGAGTACCTGAACAACCGTATTACTGTTGGCGGGAATACCAATCCCGTCAGGTGGGTTTTCTTCAAAAAGATCACGGGCACTGGACTCATATACATTGAAGATTCTTAATGCAAAAGCATCTTCAATATTTTGCACCAGATTGTGACTTTTCAATGTATTCATAAATTCCTGCTTTTGGAGGTGCATGATACAGTTGAGCGGATCTTCTTTTGTGCGATTACTATCTTTTATTAGTTGATATATTTCAAGGCAAGCCTTAATTTGAGTATTATCGTTACCGGTCAATAAATAAACCATTTCAGCATGAGTGATATTAGCTTTTTTCAATACGGTTTTATCAGTAGCGTTTCCCAGCCTTAACCGGCCTTTTGAATGTTGTATGAAACCTAATTCCGGATTATTGTGATCTGATTCGATTACCAATATTTTTTTCTTTTTTCTCAAAAGGTCTTCCATAATGTTTTTGCCTTTAGTACCAAAGCCAATGATTACAACATGGTTTCTCATCATCGAAATTTTTAATCTTCCCAATTGCTCACGAAAAATTTGAAGCATAGTCATTATTAAAGCAGATAAAGGGACTAATGGCGCAGTAAAACGGGCAATATGTAATTCCCATGGGATGTGCCCGCTAAGGTCGCCACCCTCAA
>JAGLWB010000389.1 GCA_023133655.1 Bacteroidales bacterium | reverse complement strand
TACATTGTTATTTACCGATTACAACTTATTGATCCTTCTTTTAAGGAGTGCGGAAAACAGGTGAAATTTCCATCTCTTTTTGTTTCTCAATTTGCACCCACCGCGAATAAATGTGTTATCCTCTCAACTACCAGCTTTTAGCATTGGTTGTTAGAAAAATTTTTTCTGAAGAATTAGTTGGAAAAATGGGATTCAAAAGCGGGCAATATGCAAGGAACTGTTAATACCTACTGATAAACAGATAGTTATAATATTTGGGTAACAATTAGGAAACATGGAAAAGGGATTAAATTGTGAGTCCTTTTTTTATACCCGGTTTACATAAAAGTATACTCTTATTCCAATAAAAATTGGATTAGAAAGTAATATTTTAGCTTTTTTAATTAAAGATTATCATTAGAACAACTACCAAAACGGCTAAAACTATAGTTATCACCTTATAGTTTTTCTCAAGATATATTATAAACTTCTCTTTCCTAAATCTATATTTATTTTTTAAGTCGAAAATAAATACCCCCCATTCACCCTTTTTATATTTTATATACCCCCTTTCTGTAATTTTTGCTAAAGATGAAAACGGATTTGAAATCTTTACTAAAATGTATCCCTTTGTAACTAATTCATGAAATATCTCCTCAAAAGTTTTAATATCTACATTATTCATTTTGGTTTTTAAATTGTCAAACAATCCTAATGGATTTAGCACCCACTCAAAATTTACGAATTGTTCTAAAATTAAATCTTGAATGATTTTTTTATTAATTTTTTTCCTTTTCATAGATCGCAATTTACAAAAAATCCAATTAACAGATATGAAAAGGATATATAATAAAATTAGTATGTGGATTGCTACAAAACAACTGAGAAAATTGAAGCGAATTATGAGGGAGCCTATTAAAAATAATAATATTACCTAATTTATTTTGGCTTAATTATATATAAGTCTTAACTTGCAAAAAAAATCAATCTCATGAAAGAAAAGAAGACTTGTTTTGTAGTAATGCCAATATCTACCCCTGTTAAATTACAAGAAATGTATGATGGGGGGCCAGATCATTTTGCTCTCGTTTATCGCGAGGTAATTAAACCAGCCATCGAGAGGGCCGATCTTTATCCAGATCCACCATTCATGAGTGGAACTGGTTTTATTACACAAGATATAATTGAAAAATTAGGAAGTGCGGACTATGTTTTAATAGATATGTCTACACAAAATGCTAATGTTTTTTTTGAATTTGGAATTAGAGCAGCTTTTAATAAACCAATAATATTAATCAAGGACACTTTAACCTCACTACCTTCAGATATTCGGTTCATCAATACAGAAAGTTATAATCCATCTTTACAAGCTGATATTGTGCGGGGTCAAATCGATATTGTAACAAAGCATATTTATGAGACAATCGCTTCAGGAAAAGAGGATAATCCCATCTGGGCATCATTAGGAGTTTTAAAAATTGCTGAAGCAATAAAAACTAAAGATGGAGATAAATATATTGTTAGCCAATTAAATATTCAGCAGTCATGGCTTAAGCAAATAAGTAACAATGTAAAAATCATTCAAGATCAAATTAATAGTATTGTTTCTTTACCGAGAGAAGAAACAATATCTGGGGCTACTGGCTCAGTTAAAGTGTTTAATTATTCAGATCCTTTTGTTATGCACCCTGCTCCTACTGGAATTTCGGGTTACTCATTTGATATATCAGATTTTCCAATAGTGGGACAAAGTTATCACGTGAAAGTTGCTAATGACGTCTTCCCAATAATACTAGCTTATGGTTATTATGAAAAAATTAGATTAGATATTGATAGCATTACTTATTCATTAACCATACATCACAATGGTCAAATCCCCCCACAAAGACGATCAAATATTATTTCTCAGATTCAACTACTATATCCTAGTATTTTGAGTATTTCATATAAATAAAATCATAAAATATATAAAAGAGCCTTCCCTTCGAAAATTATTAACCCGAAGACCATATAAGGTCAAAAAAAAATAATAAATAAAAAAGGGCCGCTAACTTAATAACGAACCCTTCACGCAACTACCCGCCCAATTAGAGCGAATTAGTATTTTAAGGAATGGGGGCGGGTAAAAGATTTGTATATAAAAAACCCGCCCCCCTGGAGTAACGAATAAAAAATTCATTAAAGAAAAAAGAACGAACTTTTAATACAAGCCTGCAAACCAACGCCATAGCATGAAACAAACATCTTGTGAATAACCTGTTAATGAAATACTTCAAAAAGAAGGGTAACAAAATCCATTAAAACGGATTAACACCTGTAATGATTGAATATTCAGAAGACGAATTATTAACAGGAATACACTTGAAGGATAATAAAGTGTTGGAATTCATTTATCAACAGTATTATCCATCTGTAAGCCATCTTGTAAGGAACAATAATGGGTCCTTTTTCGATGCTGAGGATATTTTTCAGGATTCGATTATCATCCTTTTTCAAAGGTTAAAAGATGGAAACCTGATACTTCATTGTACAGTCAAAACATTCATATACTCAATTAGTAAGAATTTGTGGATGCAACGGCTTGAAAAGAAGAAAAGAGCGCCGGTTGATTTTAGTGATGTGGAAAACTACATTGACATGAAAGTAGAGATAGGAAAGGAGTTTATAGCATTTGAAAAAGAGCGGCTGTACCAAAAACATTATTTAAACATGAGTAAAAGCTGCATGCAACTTTTAGCATTGGTGGTTAGAAAAATTTCTTCTGAAGAATTAGCTAAAAAAATGGGGTTCAAAAGTGGGCAATATGCCAGGAAGCGAAAATCCCAGTGCCGGAAAACACTACTAATGAAAATACAAAATGATCCTGACTATAAACGACTTTTAGATCATGAATAAAGAAGAAATAAAACAGGTGGAGCTTATTTGGCGATATTTGGACGGAGAGATTACCGGAGATAAATTGCTTAAGTTAAAGGAAGATTTAGCAACAAATCCTCATCTCCGGAAAATACTTGCTGAACAGATTGATATTAATGCAGCTTTGAGCCAATCGGATGTAATTGAATTGCGTAAGAAATTGAAAATAATTCATCGCTCATTAATACCGGGTGTATCAGCATCGTTTTGTATACCAGGAACGCTAAAGTGGTACCTCACAGCGGCCTCGTTTGCCTTATTGATAACCAGTGGATATATCTTGTATAATATTTTTGGTACTAAAACAGGAATATTTACAAAACAAACGAATAATGGTTTTTTTGTGGCAAATGACTCAAGTGAAATCACTCCGGTTGACTCATCTAATCGTTTCAATAATGTATATGCCTTAAACGACGGTAGGTTAAATAGAAAAAATCAAAGTGATGCAAACGATGCATTAGTGGATGCAAAGAAAAGTGAGATCAATGAAAATTCCAAGTCAAGCCATAAGAAGCTGACTGGTATTATGTTTGAAGAAAATCCAATGCTTGAAAGTTTATTGATTTATGATTATCGATCAAAAGAAAATCTTGAAATACTCTCTCCTGACTCAGAAGAGATATTTTTATTAAACGAAGCAATTATTTTTAAATGGAATCATACGTTGGATGCGGTCCGGTTGAAAATAATGAATAACCGTGCTGTAACGGTGTTTGAAAGTGATATTAAAGGAAAATATTTCAAATTGGATCAAGAGCTGGGTGTTGGTGTTTACTATTGGAAGTTAAATTCCAATGATGAGAATTTATTTACAGGTAAATTTATTGTAAAGAAATGAATTTCAGTAACTTATTATTCTAGGATAACTTATTCTGTCTTTAAGTGAGTCGATTTTTTTGGCAAGCTTATTAAAAAACCGGTTACGTTCTTTTTCTGAAACAGAACTAATCAGAATAGATTTTTTAATAATGCTATTCATATAATTTTCAACCTGCTTGCAAAAAACAGGATCGGTGGTAATTAGAAGATTTAGAACATTGCATGTTAAGAAACTGATTTTAGTGCCATCCATATCAAATAAAATGGTATTCTCGCCGAGAATGAAATCATTATAGAAGAATTGGAAGCTTCCTTCTATGCCTTTCGGTTCTTGCCCGAAAGGAAATTTAAATCCATATTCTGCCTGCTGTTTTAAATGACGGAGCAATAACTCAAGTTTCTCAAGTAAGAGCAAAAAATCTTCGTCATGAGCAAAATATCCTGATACCCAATAGTATTCCATCTGGCGGATCAAACTGTTAAACGTTTCTTCATTCCAGATCTCATCTGTTGGTACGCTTAACGAAAATGTTAATATTTCACGGCCAATTTTATATGCTTCCCGGGAAGCATTATCTAGCGAAAATAATTTATCTTCATATTCAGGAAATTGCAATAGGGTTTTAAACCATATGAACTCTTTAAAGGCAGCGATTTCCGGGAATTGAAAATAATGAAAGATTGGAATATCCTTGGCAGAATAAATCACCTTTTTCTCTTTTGCACCATGTATTTTTTTAATATTTTCTAAAATACTGCCGAGCCATTGGTCATACCTGAAATTATCCTTGTCCAGAGCTTTTGAGGTAAAGATTACATTATCACTTTGCACCGAGAACAGGGTATCGATTGAAACCCCAAAATGTAAGCTTAATTGTTGTAGCTCATCCATCGTGATTTCCTTTTCACCGCGTATTCTTCGGTATGCACTGTCATAGCTTATCCCAAGGAGTTCAGATATCTGGTGGACAAATGAAAGATCGGGAGGGATTTTCATTCTGATCTGTTGAAAGAAAAGTTGTTGAGGATTATCGGATTTTTTCATATTTAAAAATAATGGGTTATAAAATTAATAAAAAGTTGCAGAAAACAATAATCTGGCAATTAAATTTTGCAATTTATGCAAAGTACACAGTGATTTTTGCAATTCATTTGCATTTAATACAATAATCACCAGGTTGCTACTAATAAATCACTGAAATATTGCGAATTGTCTCTTCCCTTTAGTAATAATCAATTCTGTTTCATCACTTTCACTCTTTACCTTTATATCAAAATTTCCCAACATAACAATAAACAAGATATGAAACGAAATAAAAGTACAACATTTAAATATGGATTCAAAAACAATTTAAATCTTAGCCTTATGAAAACAAAAATCAAATGCTTCCAACTGAGTATGATCATTACACTATTCCTGACAATATCACACTGCACCGCTCAAAATCAACCAGATTCCCTAATCTATCACATCGAAACCATGGATGGAAATACCTACATGGGGCAAATCCTGGGCCAGGATTCGGTTAAAATTCTGTTTAATTCAGACAAATTAGGAGAAATAAGTATTTTTAAAACCAATATTAAGAAAATGAATACTATCGATATGAAAAAAATAAAGGATGGACAATATTGGTTTGACAACCCTCAGGCAACGCGTTATTTCTTTTCACCGAATGCCTACGGTCTAAAAGCAGGCGAAGGTTATTACCAAAATGTGTGGGTATTAGTTAACAGCTTTGCAGTGGGGCTTACCGACTATATTTCAATTGGAGGTGGCTTGGTTCCGCTTTTCCTTTTTAACGGTGCCCCCACTCCGGTTTGGTTCACACCAAAGTTTTCCATCCCTATCTCCAAAGATAAGGTAAGCATTGGTGCGGGGGCATTGCTTGGTACCGTAATGGGAGGAGGAGATAGCGGTTTTGGAATACTTTATGGTATTTCAACTTTTGGATCAAAGGATAATAATATGAGTATTGGTTTGGGTTATGGCTATGCAGGAGGTGAATGGGCAAAATCTCCCATGATTAATCTTAACGCAATGATTCGTACAGGAGCACGGGGATATTTTTTAACCGAAAACTATTTCATTAAAACCGGGAATACAACTACAGTAATTCTTACAATTGGAGGAAGACAGATTATTAGAGATGCCGGACTGGATTATGGTTTGATGATCCCGCTCATGACTGACATGGATATTTTTATAGCATTCCCCTGGCTGGGAATTACCATTCCTTTTGGAAATAAGAAGGACAGGAAACAATAATTTACAATTGCAATTCAAATATATTTAAGTTTGAAATAACCGGGGTGCAAAAATTTCATCTTACTTTCCATTGTAAGCCCTTTTAATGTATATAGAACCCCAGGTAAATCCACCACCAATACCTGGATTCCTTCCATAACGTACAAGCCGGTTGATAATGCTGATATTCAACTGGGAGCTTATGTGTTTAGCGGTAAGTGTAAGAGTGTATTTTTAGTTTGAAAGAGGGAATTATGATTCAAAATGCCGAAGAGTTGATTTTTGCTTAAAGATTCTATATATTTGATGAAAAATATAATACTTCACAATTTATTCGCTGAATTTGTACACGCTTCTATCCATAGTCAGATCATTCTTTATTCTTTTATTTCTAGTTGGATCACTTTACACTTCTTCACAAGAGCAGTATTTCGTTAAGCGCATTAGTGATCCAATAAAACTGGATGGTATTGGCAATGAGCCCGCATGGGATGGTGTTGCCCCTCTCCCTGTTGTTATGCATACTCCGAATTTTGGCAAAGAACCTACTGAGAGAACTGAGATACGTATTGCCTACGATGACGATTATGTTTATGTTTCCGGCCGGCTTTACGATAGCGAACCTGATAAAATTCAACGACCATCAATGAAACGCGATGAGCTGAATTTGAATAATGATTGGTTTGGAATTATTTTTGATACTTTTAATGATAAAGAAAATGGCCTATCTTTTTTCACGACTCCTTCCGGATTACGTTTGGATATGACAATCTTTGATGATGCTGAGGGTGAATTCCCCATCAACCCCACCTGGAATACATTTTGGGATGTTGAAACTGTTGTTAACGAGGAGGGTTGGTTTGCTGAGATGAGAATACCTTTTTCAAGTTTGAGATTCCAGGATGATAATGGCCGGGTAGTGATGGGACTAATTACATGGCGGTGGATTGCAAGAAAAAATGAAACAATAGTTTATCCTGCCATTCCCCGTGACTGGGGCTGGTGGAGCGTTTTTAAACCTTCCCGGGCGCAAGAAATTGTTTTCATTGGCCTTGAAAAAAGCAATCCTTTTTATTTGGCACCTTACCTGCTGGCAGGTGCAGAGCAATCCTATGATCTAAATGAAGAGGGAACAAGTTATATCAGAGAGGATAATCCGGAGCTAAATATAGGAGGGGATCTAAAATATGGTATTACAAATAACCTGACATTGGATGTTACCGTTAACCCTGATTTTGCACAGGTTGAGGCTGATGATTTTCAGGTAAATCTTACACGCTTTTCTCTGTTTTTTCCTGAGAAAAGACTTTTCTTTCAGGAGCGCTCAAGCAACTTTGAATTTTCCTATGGAGGGCCAAACCGTCTTTTTTATAGCAGACAGATAGGTATTTTTGATGAAGAGGTTGTGCCAATTTATGGTGGTGTTCGCCTGGTGGGTCGTGAAGGTAAGTGGGATGTGGGATTGCTCAACATGCAAACTGCACCTGTCAAAGAGGTCGATCTTGTATCAGAAAATTTTGGTGTTATGCGGTTACGAAGGCAGGTGATCAATCAAAATACTTATGTTGGAGGAATCATTACCTCCAGGATTGGCACTGATGGGTCATACAACATTGCGTATGGCCTTGATGGTATTTTTCGCATTTTTGAGAATGATTATATTTTGTTCAATTGGTCTCAAACATTTGAAAATGGAATTAAAAATAATCCTTTGTCGTTAGATCAGGCGACAGTTCAATTAAAATGGGAGCGTCGAACTACCAAAGGATTGGGAAGTAGTATAAGTTTATCCGGAAGTGGTGAAGATTTTAATCCGGGAATGGGTTTCTTTTACCGTGAAGATTATGTGAGATTAGGCAATGGGTTATGGTATGGCTGGGTGCCAGATGAAAAATCAAAATTGCTTCAGCATCAGATCTTTATCCGGGGAGTAAATGTATGGCGTAATTCTGACGGATCAACTGAGTCATGTAGTATATCCCCCGGATGGGAATTTGAATCTAAAGCAGGGTACACCGGGGAAGTAAGCTTTGAGTATAATTATGAAAGTGTTGTTGATACATTTTCCCTGTCAGATGATGTAGATATATCATCTGGCGACTATAGCTTTTGGGGTACTGATGTAGAATTCGGCTTGCCTTCTTCTAGAGTATTTAATTGTTTTTTTAATATTAAAGCTGGCCGGTTTTTCGATGGTGAACGCCTAACGTTAAGCTTAATGCCAGGCTGGAGTATTTCAAATAAATTGGATATTGGTGGGTATTACGAATATAATAACATCATCTTTGCTGCCAGGGATCAGAAGTTTATCGCACATATCAGTAGATTTAGAGTCCGGTTTATGTTAAATACTAGGTTATCAGTTAGCACTTTTGTTCAACACAATAGTGCTGATGACGCAGTAATTGCCAATTTCAGGCTTCGTTATAATCCGAGGGAAGGAAATGATCTCTATCTGGTTTATAATGAGGATTTTAACACTAGCAGGTATCAGGAATTACCTACTCTTCCTATTTTTAATTCAAGGACATTTTTGATAAAATATACCTACACGTTCAGTTTCGGTAAATAAATTTCCTGTTTTAGCGAAAAAGGATAATGTAAGCCCAGTCAGGATTGAAATATGTTAACTCTATTGTGGAGGAGGAGGCGGTTGGAGTTCTTTCCACTCTTTTAATAATTGAAACCATATTTCAGCCTTTTCCGGTTTATAATCAAACTTTTTATCAGGCATCATTTCTCGTAATTCTTTTGCTTTCTCTTTGGTTGCCCACTCCATGAAAGATTTAAATTTTGGAGCAAGTTGTTTAATGCTTTCTTCGGAAAGGCCGGAAGGATGAAATTCGCTGATCAACCCATCCCTGTAAACAACAAAAGTCCCGGGAGCATATTCTACTTGATCGATACCAATAATCTCGAACCATTTGTTTCGTTCAATTATTTTTCCGATAATAACCGTATCCCCTTTGGTAGTAAAATCAAACATTTCCAGGCGGCTGTCAATAGCCTTGTTCCACTCTTCAAGCTTCCTGATATCATCCTTTCCAAGTAGTGGGGTTTGACTTTCGATAATAAATCTGGCGCTTACGGTGTAATAATCCATTGTCTTATCAATGTCATGCTCGTTGTGAGCTGCCAGATATCCCATCAATAGGCTTTCGGGATCTTTATTTGTTTTGCATTGACTAAGAAAAACAATAATTAGCCCGGTTAAAATGATATATAAACTATTTTTCATGTGAATAAATTTGTTTGCAAAAATATACATTTTTTGGCAATGAGCAACCCAGATGAATCAGTAATTAATTATTCATCCCTTAAAATGTTGACGATTTATTTAGTGGTGTAATCAGCGGATATTCAATAATCTAAAGAAAGTACGATAAAAGCAATCTAACGAATATATGAGAAACGGGATAAAAGTCAGGCATAACGCTGACGGGAAAGGGTAAAAATAACAACATCAGCCTGAATTTATCCCGTATTTTAGTTTTTTTTAAAAAATATGGGGGTAAATATACAAAATTTTTTTTTGTTTTTCAAGTGGGCCGGCGAAAAATATTACAGCGTTCATCAAGTTTCGTAAGGAATGTCTGTTTTTGTGAGGTATGGTTTTCAAGGGAGGTTTATTGCTCGAGAATTTCTTTGATGTTGATAATTGACTCGTATGGCCCATCTGCTAAGAACATATTAATAATCCATATAGGGATTTTACCTCCCGGGTCTAAGTAGCCCTCAATGATCATTTTAACAGATATATTATCTTGTTTTATCAATGTCGTTTTTTGATAATACTCAGGTATTCTGACCAGGTTTTTTTTTTCTTCTCTTATTCCCTCAATTAATTTAGTTTCTAAGATGATAATGTATTCTTCCCCATTCCTGCTGGAAATATCCATTTTGGTTACAATATCCCTGTCGTAAAAAGGCCAGGGCATCTTGTAAATTGAATAGTAAATATATTCAATGTCGTCAACCTTACTTATCAGGGTGCTCTCCTTGCATTCATAAGCCCACTCATGGTAGTTCCCAACATTTATAAGAAAATTATAAAGTTGTTCTATATTTACAGATATCATCGCCTCTCCTTTGTACGCTTTTAATTTTGTCCCTTCAATTGAGCGTGTGAATATTTTGATTTCATTTTTATCTTTAACAAGTTTCCATTCCTTCTGTGCGAGCGTATTTACTGATGATAGTATAAAAGAACAGAGAACAACTATGATGCTGATTTTAGTTGGCATGCTGATCAATTTTGTGTTTTAAATCAAGAATAAACTTCAAAAATGTGTCAAAACCTGTTAATTAATTTATGTTGCTAGTTGCAGGTTGCAGGTTACAGGTTTCGCATTAATAATTAATATGATACATTTTGTTCTTGTTGTTAATTTTTAAATTACAGTATAAAGCTGAAATTTTAAAGCCCTTATATTTAGCAACCCGTAACCCGCAACCCGTAACCCGCAACCTGTAACCCGTAACCCGTAACTCGCAACTTGCAACCCGCAACCCGGGTTACTTAATAACCTGATGACTTTTGTAATTCATAGCTTCGAATCATGTACTTATTTGCCCCAAATTCGTTTCCTTCCATCTTATATAATTGAGCCAGTTTATAATTAATGTTGGCATAATAAATAGCTATCATTTGTTCATCGGAAGACCTGACTTTGTTATATCCGGTTAAACTATTGATGAAATCAGGAGAACGGGACAACTGATCCTTTAATTGTTTAATAGCTTGCAGATGATCATTTTTTTGAAAAAGATCAGCATAGTATGCTTTATAAAAATATTCCTCAACAACATGATAATCGGCGTACCTATCAACGTGCGCACCGTCTGGTAACTTCCGTGAGGTCCACAAAAATAATAAACAAGTAATTCCGGTAAAAAGGAGTGCATACCGGATATTAGTTAATACATATTTGAAGCCTTTGTATAATGCATAACTGCTAAAAGGTATTAAAATAGCAATAAAAGGAAGGCGAAACCGGGAAAATACAAAAAATCCCATCAAAGCTACAACATATACAATGATCATAAGGAACAATGGCCAGGGCTGTTTCTTTTTAATAAGCGAAAGAAATAGCCCAATAAGGGCAAAAGGTGCTAAAAAGTAAAATGTGATAAACGCGATGTTAAGAATATTGGCATAGGTTTTATAAAAATAAAAGCTCGTATTATTAGGGATCTCATGCCAATGACAGATAGCTGAAAATTTTTCCCACATCAAGGCTAAAAAGCTACCTGTGTTTTTATGTGTTTTTAGGGTTTCGATAACAGTTGGAAAAAACTTTCCATCTGTTGATTCTAAAATATCACACGTGATCCTTTGATCTAATTTAAATATTGAAGAGGAATTGATATTGTTGGCATTGATGAAAGAAATTGAACCGACACCTCCAAAACTAAAAGGCGAAACACCTACGTAAACATTCCTGATTGTAAGAGGAAGTAAGGTTAGTATGACTCCTGCGAAAAAGATCAGGTTGGGATAAACCGTTGATTTTTTATTGTGGTAATTGTGAAAAAAGGTAATCACAGGTACACCAATAATAAAAAGCAGGAATGGCCCTTTTAATAGGAAAACGGCTCCGGAAATAACTCCAAGTATAAGCCAACGCTTTAGCTTAGTTCCGGTAAGTGCTTTATCAAAAAGATAAATTAGCAATAGTCCTGAGAACGTTACGGCGGTTGTTCTGAGAAGAACACCTTCATAAAATAGCATCGGGCCATAAAAAGTAGCAATAAAAGCAGCGAGTAGTCCTGGAATCTCTCCAAAGTAACGCCGGGTGATGAGATAAATTAAAATAATGGAAAATATTCCAAGAATCATCTGCCAGATGTAAACAGTTTTAATTTCCTTTCCCCCAATAGCATAAGTTGCAGCCAGGGTGTATGCATATAATGGCTCCTGATGATATTTTTTTTCTCCGAACCACCTGTTTAAGAGTAATTTTTCAGGAGATAGTTTAATATTTGAATTTTGTATGCTGTCAATATAAGTTTGATATTCCACTGTATGATCTTGAAAATACAACTCAGCTATTTCCTGATGCCATGAATGGTGAGGATGAAAGGATGTGTCAGCTAACCAATCTTCTTCAGCAAGGTATTCTCCCCATGAATCAAAAAAATTCATATCACTTTCACTCCAGTGGTGAAAATTAATTAACGGAGAATGAGATATCTGATTAAAATAAATTATCCTAAATATCAGGGAGATCAGGATAATGCAAGCAACGATAATAAGGTGCCTTTTAGTTAACCATGCTTCAAGTTGTTGTATAAAGCGCTGTAGGCTCTTCATTTTTCTAAATTAATCAAACGGGTAAAACTATTTATTTTTTTGCAATATAAATTGCAGCCATCCCGGTCATAAGAGAGAGATGCTCAGTTTTGGCAAAGCCTGCTTCTTTCAGTAGTGTTTCAACCTCAAGTGGGTTGTAATAATTGCGAGCTGAATGTGCGAGGTAGTGGTAGGCTGCCGGGTGGCCAGAGAGAAATCCACCTATGGTGGCTACAAAGTTTTTCATGTAAAAATGATAGAGTTTCCTCATTAGCATATTTTCCGGTTGGCTGGTTTCCACAATAACAAACCTACCGTTCTTTTTTAAAACCCTGAGGATTTCCGATAGATATTTCCTGGTATTTGGATTTTTATAAGTGAGGTTTCGGAAGGCAAAACCAATACCAATTGAATCAAAGTGATTGGAAGGGAAGGGGAGGTTGGCAACATCGCCGAAGACAAAACGAATATTGTTGATTGATTTTTTTAAAGCCTTTTTCCTGGCAACTTCCATCATGGGTTCGCTGAAGTCAACACCAATTACTTCAATGGACCCATCTGCCTTTTTTGCAAGGCGCAATGCAAGGTCGCCTGTCCCTGTACAAAGATCCAGTACCTTACTGGGGTAATTTTTTAAGCATTCGGTAACCGTTTTCCTTCTCCACATCTCATCCATTCTGAATGTGAGAATCCGATTCATCAAGTCGTACCTTTGAGGTACCTCATTGAACATTTTTTGTAATGGGCGGGGATTATTTTTCATGTGATCTGTACCTACTCATTTTGCGCGGAAAGGTAATGATATTTATTATTATCAAGAATCAATTATTATTCCATATGCCTTTTTGATTGGAGACGTGAGATAATACAGAGAGATGAATATTAATATATTATGATTTTTTTATAAGAAACCTTATCCGGCAAAACTTTAATCTTTAATATGTATAGGCCCTCCGGAATATTTAAAATTCCAACCACAATATCTTTCGAGGTATTCACATATTCCTTTTTGAGAACTAACTTTCCTGTGATGGTAAATAGCTGAAGGTCAATATTTTTCACCACAGGAGTACCTGCCTTAAGCGTAAAGGATCCATGAGCGGGATTTGGATAAATGGTAATCGGATGCTGATTTGGAAATTCCGGGATATCAGTTACATCCAAAACCTGCATCAACGTATCGTCACCATACTCATTAAATGCAATCAGTGTAACTGCATATTGTCCAATATCTTCATATGAATGTACCGGATCTTTTTCTTCTGAAGTATTCCCATCCCCAAGGTCCCATATGAAGGAATCTGCATTTAAGGAGAGATTCTGAAAATGAACCCAAAATTCATTTATCTCATAATCGAAATCTGCAACAGGTGAAAGGTAAATACTAATCTCCGTATTGCATGAATCCTCGCCACAAGTATTATAAACAGTAAGGATAACATTATACTCTCCTTCATTAGAATAGGTGTGCACCGGATTTGTATTTATTGACCCAAACCCATCCCCGAAATCCCATGAACAGGAGTCGAATTTTGTTGAATTATTTAAAAATGAAATTTCAAATCCATTCTGAAGGAAATCAAAGCTGGCAGTTGGGCTAATACAGATTTGAACTGTGGCAAAAGATGTATCCGTTCCGCAATCATTGCTTGCAACGAGGTACACGTTATATTCTCCTTCTTCTGAATATGTATAGACAGGATTTTCAAGATAGGCGAAATTCCCATCGTCAAAGTACCAAAAGTAAGAAAGCGCATTTAAAGAGAAATTATGGAATGTTATTCGATAATCTTCAACCTCGAACTCAAATGAGGAGACTGGTAGTTCACATAAATGGATCGTTTTACTTATGGTATCAGAGTCATCCCCATTAAATGCAATAAGCGTAACAACATAGTCACCATATTCATTGTAAGTATGGACTGGGTTTTCAAGATCTGAGCCGATCCCGTCACCAAAATCCCATAAAAAGGAACTAGCATTTTGAGATGCATTATAAAAGCTGACGGTTAAGTTAAAGCTCTCATAATCGAAATCTGCAATGGGAACAAGATCATCAACTACATATTCTGCAATAAACGAGTCTGAAAAGCCTTGATTACTATTTGTGAGGGTGTGATCTCCAATATTTATTGACAAACTGGTAAAATACCCTCCAAGGATAACGCGATCCCCGATAGACGTTGTAAGAGCTTGTCCACCTTCTTTGTTTGCCCCACCAATGTTTTCAGCAGATATAACATTCCCATCCAGGCCAAGCTCAATAAAGTAACAATCATAATCACCATTATTAAGAAGTGTCAGGGTGTCAACCTGTATTAAGGGACTCTTAAATGTTCCGGTTACAAAAAGTTTATTATCATTCACAACACATAATCCCAATCCTCTCTCTTCATAGATACCTCCTATTCCGTCAACCCACATAACGTCTCCGCCAGCAGAATATTTAACAATGTACGCATCAAAATCGCCATTATTATTGATGCAATATTCATCAAAGAAGATATACGGACTTAAAAAATATCCTGTTGCATATATAAATCCTTCTGAGTCAGTAGTAACGGAATAACCATAATCGGCATCAGGCCCTTCTGCTCCTTTTGCCCATATTATATTCCCGTTATTATCGTATTTAGCCAGGAAAACATCATACGATCCATAATTGGAAAGTATATGCGTAGAGAAAGATATACTGGTGCTTCCAAACCCACCTGAAATAATTACATTATCATCATTATCAATTGCCAACCTGTAACACCTGTCATCATTATTTCCTTTTGCAGTGGTGCCAAAGATAATATTCCCATCAGCGTTAGCTTTGACAAGCATAACCTCATCGTATCCCGGATAAGGATTGAACAGCGTTATGTCATCAAGACTTAATGAAGGGTTGTCAAAATGGCCGGAAACCCATATATTCCCATATGAGTCAACACCGATTGCATATAATATGTCTTCCCCCGGACCTCCAAACCCTCTAGCCCAAAGAACGTTACCAGATGGGTCGAACTTTGCAAAAAAACAATCCTCACTTCCATTATTTGGTATCGTTATATCTCCTATTGTGATATAATTACTATTAAAATTCCCGGTTATGTATGTGTTTCCTTCTTCATCTGCACACATGCCCTCAATTACTTCATCATTCGTGCCTCCAATGTTTGTAGCCCATATCACTTCACCGGTTTCATTGCATTTGCCTACGAATCCATCACGCATACCAATATTTTGTAATATGAACTCTCCTAATTCCAGTGTGTAACTGTCAAAGCCACCTGCAAAATAAATATTACCTTCATCGTCGCTGTCTATAATTCTTATAAAATCTGATTTACTGCCCCCAAAGCTCTCTGCCCAGATCCAGGATGAGTTTTGGGCTTTTAAGAGTGACGATGATAAAAGAAACACTATAAGAAAAACTCGCATACATATGGCTATCATAACAATAAGATTACCGGAATATATTATTCCTGAAATTAAAAAATCATGTGGTGTAAATTGTTTGTAAATATAAACAATTATTCTACGAAAAGCTAGTTTATGTTTTCGGTAACAGTTTGAGGAAAAAAATGTACTTGCTATTAAGTCGAATGGATTAGGCTTCTTGAAGTAATGCTTCAAGTAGTATAAGAAAATTGAAACAAATGCAAATGAATAAACATGCGACATGGAAGGTTCTCCAATTGTGTAATAAAAGCAGGGAGGTATGCATAGTATCCTTTTCCGTCAGATTGAATAATCCCCGGCCATTGATCTTCACTCCAGTTTACCCTGGCTGAATATAAAAGGCAAACCAACCCGATAATCAATACAATGTACCTGTTTATAGTTTTCATTGGCTTTTAATAGCCATAGATGTGCAAATATTTTTATTGCCTCTCCAGGTCTTTAGCAATTTTCTCAAGGTAGAACGTTATGTTCATTTTGTAATATTCTTCGAACCACCAATTGTTGAATGGCTCAGGAATAGTAAGAGGCTCAATATCTTCAAAAGTAAGGCCTTCCCGATACATGGTAACGGCTTGTTCTTCAATTACGATGATATATTGTATCATCCTATCAATATTATCCAGGTTGCCGACAGGCCCATGGCCGGGAACAATTCTTTTAATCCCAGCATGTCGTAACTCGTTGAGATTATTTATCCATTGATCCGGATAGCCGCCAGTCATGTATGGGTGCATATTAATAAAAACCAGATCGCCGGTGAACGCAATACCATCATCCTGAATTAATAGTACCAGATCATCAATGCTATGCCCTTTCCCAAAACTACGTAATTTAATGGATCTTTTACTTCCATTAATACACATTTCATGATCGAAAGTAACTTCAGGGAGCCGTGTTTTCAGGATTGGTGTTGTTTGAACCAGCGCTTCATAATAGCCATACCACTCCATTAAATTTCTCGATTTTTTAAAATCCCTGGGTTTGCTAATATTTTTTATTGAATCCAAACGAGCAAATTCTTTTTTTGCATAAACACTATCTTTTTGAATTTGCCCCGGTTCTTCTTTGATGATCATATTTCTTGTTTTACGGGTGCTAATGATGATAACATCGTCAGCAAATGCCTGATTACCACGGATATGATCATTATGGTAATGGCTGTTTACCACGTATTTGACAGGACTGAGTTTAAGTTTTTCAACAACTTCCAGTAGTTCTTCCGCGACAAACGGCGACAGGAAGGAGTCGAAGATAACTGTTTTATCTCCCAGATCCACAATACCGGCATTACAGATAGCATGCCCGCCGCTTTTATGAATAACGGCATAGATGCCCTCATCCATTTTAAGTACTTCAAAATTTGTTGATTTGATTTTTTGGGCCCATCCTTGTGTGATAAAAAGTGAGGCAATGCAAATAATAAGCAATTTAATTATTTTCATAGTAATCGATTTATAGTTGTTTGTTTTTGATTTAAGTAATTTCACGCAAAAATAGTAAAAATATGATAGTTGGATTTTTTCGTAGCAAGTATTTAAATCGTCTCTAAATTTTTTAATAAAAAGAATAATTGTATTTGTTCGATTTCGTTCAGTAATATACATTTTCGTACAATTGATAATTTTTGGCATTGATGTATCGGGATGTTTATTGTTGGTTAGTAATACATTATAAAATTGGCATGATAAATGGATATACTTTGCGAAAGATTTTTCATTTAAACCCCGGCATGCGAATTAAGGTTGTTTCAGGTATAATACTAAGCTTATTTTTCCTTTCGTTAACTTCATTTGCCCAGGAGCAGAAACGAACATATCAAACGCAGAGACTTTCAGGCGATGCCCCGGTTATTGATGGAGTAATGGATGATTCATCATGGGAGCAGGTAGAGTGGGGTGATGAATTCACACAAAGCCAGCCATATGATGGCAGATCTCCTTCTCAGCCTACTTATTTCAAGATCCTTTACGATGATGATAATTTGTATATTGGGGTTTTGTCGTACGACAGTGTCCCCGGGAAGATATACAAAAGAATGTCGAGGCGTGATAGTTTTGATGGAGATCGCATTACTGTTATAATTGACAGCTATTTTGATCATCTAACAGCTTTTGCCTTCACTGTAAATGCTGTGGGTGTGAAAGGAGATGAATATGTTACTGATGATGGAAGGTGCTGGGATGAAACATGGGATCCGATATGGTATGCAAAAACAACAATACATGACACCGGGTGGACTGCTGAAATCCAGATTCCATATACACAGCTGAGATTTGGAAATAGAAACGAGCATGTCTGGGGCCTCCAGGTTATAAGGATGATCTTTAGAAATGATGAATGGAATCAGTGGCAATATATACCGCAGGATGCATCGGGCTGGGTACATAATTTCGGTGAACTTCATGGAATAAATGGTATTCACCCAAAGCGGCAAGTTGATTTTTTTCCTTATATTGTTACCAAAGCTGAGACCTTCGAGAAAGAAGAAGGCAATCCGTATACCGAAAAAGGAAAAGATGCAGCTGTTTCAGCCGGATTGGATGCTAAGATTGGTTTAACCAATGACCTTACGCTTGACCTGACTGTAAACCCGGATTTTGGCCAGGTTGAGGCTGACCCATCGGAGGTTAACCTTACTGCCTTTGAAACGTTCTTTCAAGAGAAAAGGCCCTTTTTCATTGAAGGTAATAACATCATAAATTTTCAATTCACTTCCGGAGGAAATCCATATTCAGGAGATAATTTGTTTTACTCCCGTAGAATTGGCCGCCAGCCGAGGCACTACCCTGATGTTGATGATGAGGAATTTGTAGATTCACCTGATAATACAACCATACTGGGTGCTTTTAAAATAACCGGAAAGACTCAGTCTGGATGGTCGGTAGGCCTATTGGAAAGTGTTACGCAGCAAGAGAATGCGGAGATCTCGGGGGGGGAGGGCACAAGAAAAGAAGAAGTAGAACCTTTAACAAACTACTTCACCGGCCGGTTACAAAAGGACATAAATAAGGGGAATACGATAATTGGAGGGATGATGACCGCCATAAACCGGAAAATCACCAACCCGGCCATTGATTACATCCCTGATGCAGCATATTCTGCCGGAGTGGATTTTCAACAATACTGGAAAGACAAAACTTATTTTTTAAGATTTAAAGGCGCATTTAGTTATGTAAAAGGAGATACAATAGCCATTACAAATATTCAACTATCGCCGGTTCATTATTTTCAACGCCCTGATGCTACATACCTGAAATTAGATTCCACCAAAACTTTTTTAAGCGGTCATGGCGGTTCTATTGAGTTTGGTAAATTCGGAAAGGGACATGTTAACATGATGGGGTTTGTTACCTGGCGGTCACCAGGTTTGGATATGAACGACATCGGTTACTTAAGATCCGGAGATGAGGTTTTTCAGGTATTCTGGATTCAGTATCGTATTTGGGAGCCCTTTGGCATCTTCAGGAGTATGCGCTTCAATGCTAATCAGTGGAGTGGTTGGGATTTCGGGGGACGAAGAACCTTTTATGGGGGAAATATCAATCTAAACACACAATTCAATAATCACTGGTCGTTTGGAACAGGGTTTAACTATGAAGGCAGCGGGCTCGACAAAGGAAGCCTCAGGGGCGGCCCTTCGTTTAAATATCCGGCCAGTAAGAATGTATGGTTTTATGCAGAGTCAGATGAACGAAAGAAATTTATTTTTGAAATATCGCATTCCCGATCCTGGTCATCTGTTAGTGATGAATTACATCAAAATTACAGCCTCGACTTGACATACAGACCTATGGATGCTTTGAAATTATCTCTTTCACCATTTTTCTCTAAGGATTACTCCAGAACACAATATGTAGAGACAGCAGAGTACGATGGAGTTGACAGGTATATTGTTTCTAATCTTGACCAGAACACATTTGGAATTGTCGCCCGAATCGATTATGCTATTACCCCCGACCTTACCATTCAATATTATGGGCAGCCTTTTACATCAGCGGGAGATTACACTGAGTTTAAAAGAATAACAGATCCGCAGGCTGATAATTATTTTGACAGATTCCATATTTTTTCGGATGAGGAAATTTCTTATAATCCTGATGATGATGTATATTACATCGATGAAAACAATAACGGAACAGTTGATTATGAATTTGAAAATCCCAACTTCAACTTTATTCAATTCCGTTCTAATATGGTCTTGCGATGGGAATACATTCCCGGATCAGTCCTCTACCTCGTATGGTCACAAGACAGAACTGACCTTAATGACGTGGGAGTGTTTGATTATAACCGCGATGTTAATCATTTGTTTTCAATCACTCCTCACAACATCTTTCTTTTAAAAGTTTCCTATAGAATAAAAATTTAGGGTTATACAATCACCCCATGACTTAAACGGAATAACCCGAGTTTTCTAATCATTAGTTAAGTAAGTTGCCAGTGCTTGTGAAATAGGTTGTCCTGTTGAAAGTTCATAATATGAGTATCCGGGCGATGTATTTACTTCTAAGCAATAATAATCATTTTTATTACGAATCAAATCAATGCCCGAAAAAACCAATCCCAGTCGTTTGGTTAGTTCAATACACCTGTTTTTTATATCTAATGGAAGGTCAATTGGCTTGAGCTCTGCATTATCACCATCTACGTGTGCATAGCGGTAATCGACTGTTTCAGTAGTTACTTCTGTTGCAAATGTTTGATCGCCAACAACATGAACTCTAATATTATTCCCTTCAATATATTTTTGGAATTGCGTAGGAAGATGCTTTATGTGATCAATTTGCTCTATGTCATTTTTTTTCACCTTTTTAACTATTGATCTTTCACAACTAATTGATTTATAAATTACATTAAAGTTGAAATGCTCAATGAAACTGGTAGCTAATGCCGGTTTGTTAGTTATTAAAGTATCCGGTATTTTAAACATGGATTTTCTGATCATCAGGCTTTGATTTGGTTTGGAGAAGTTGGTCATCATACCATACTTAGGGTTGATAACTTTAATAGGAAGAATATCGAAAAGATCTGTGAGAGAAATGATTACAGATCTTGTTTTTGTTAATGTTGCTTCATTTTTTTTTGCATCAGGCATATGTTCTGTGCTCATAAACCGCAGAAATACACCACTGATATTTTGTATGTCTAAATATTCATCCTTTATTCTGATAGTACCTTTACATCCGTTATTATCATAACTCCACCGTACCTGAACATGATTTGATAACTCCTCCTGGTTTACTACGTGAAAATCAGCATCCAGTTCCTTTAATGCTTTAATTAACAACAGGGTAGGTGTTTCCTGACGAACGCCACAAACTAAAGTAATCATAGACTAAAACTGCTTTTTTGAGTTAAGAAATTAACTGCTTCATTCAGGATTTTCTCATTATGAACTTTAATTGTCCCATAATATGGGCTAACATCCATAGATAAAATGATCCATTTATCATCATGTTCCCTAAATGTATACTCAGCGATAATGAGATTTAATGAGTTTTGTAGCTTCAGTAGCGATTCTTTTACATTCAATGGTATGATCTGATCATCCTGAGCGCAGACCTCATAGCCGTTTCCAAGCTTAGTACAGAAGAAAGTACTGTTTACCAAAATAATACTAAAAAAATTCCCCGAATAAGCTTCTTCAATTCTTATATGATCCATATAAGTTGGATAAAATAGCAGGTTTTCCTTTGATAATATTTTTTTTCTATAAGGGTAAACACCTAAATCGGTGAATGTCGCCAGCACTTTTTCCTCAGCAAGAGGAGATGCTGAAGCCCCTGATTCGATGATATAATATCCCGGAACCCTCAAACCAAGCTGATGGCATAAATGAAAAAACTCAGATTGTGTGGGGAAATTTCCTGCCAGAAATGTGTGTGACGGAGGATTGATTACAGGGCATGTCAGAATCGATAAAACACTCAACCATAGAGCATGAGTCTCATTTACAGCATACTCAGCATCTTTTTCCGACATTTGAGGCCATAAATTTTTACTAAAACCATTTATTTCATTAACAACCCCATCAATATTCTCATCAGAAATAATTTTTTCTTTATACTCTATTGAGAATGAGTGATCATTGCTTTCTATTTGAAAATGGATTGAAGTGTGATGAGCCAGGTCATCAGGCGTAAGAATTAATGTGTCCTTCCCAAGCTTGTTCAAGAATTTAGCTATGTTTAAGGCAAATAATGACGTTGATTCGCAAAGTATAAGAAACATATCAACTCTGTTTGAATTAGTGTTGCTGATTAAGAATTATTAATAATTACATCAAAAAATGAAAGAGTTACCAGGAGTCCACTGAATAAAGCTACTTTTTAAAAAATCCTCTTGTTTTTTCTGATAGCTTAATGGGTTCGGCATTTGATGGCCAGTTAGGGAAAAAAGGAGGGAAGCTGGCTTCGATCATTTCTAAAAAAAATCCATTATCTGAGTCGTATAGATAATACATGCACGGATGCCCCCAATTATAAAAAGGCTTTTTATCAATAAAGATAACTACGGTTGGATGAGTAAATTCAATCGTTTGATCAATTAAATCAAGGGATTCCCCGCTGTTAAAATTTACAGTGACACGATAAATGTCAACATCTTGCTGTTCACCCGTATCCAGGTAAAGCCTGTTTATAACATCTTCTTCAATTTTTTTTAGAATTTTCATTTTTTCTGCGCCAGTTTCGCCTCCTAATTTACAATTTTTTTTATTAATAAGGATCAATCATCCCCTGAATCTCCAAACGCCTTGCCTTTTATGTCAGGCCGCAGATTGGATTTAATAAATGGGGTGATTTTATTTATTGATTTTTCAAGTGAATTGATCCTGCCTTCCAACCCTCTGATTATTTCAGGGCCAAGTGGATCATGAAACACATGTTCACCCGGGATATCCTGCATTTTTTCAAAATCATCTCTTGCCAGAGCTTTTCCTTCGAATATCTCTTTACGATCTTTCATCATCTCCTTAACATGCTCTTTTACAAACTCTTTTTCTCTTTTTTCCCAATCAGAACTTCCGTCTTTCAAATGATCCTTATGATAGTCTTTCAGTTGTTCTTTATGGTAATCTTTTGCATACTCCTTAAATTCCTTATAAGGTTTTTTTACCCAAGAAGTGCAGCCCGTGAGAAAAACTTTTTTGGAGAAGTCTGCCGTGGATTCATCCATTTGAGGATTGTCTTGTCCAAGGGCATAATCATAGGCTTCATAGGCTGATATTTTGCTGTCGAGATCATCATCGGGCGAAACGGCAAGTGCAGAGCCATCACCTCTGACTCCGGCCATAGCAGATATCCATAGCTCTATCCATGGGTCGAAGTACCAATCACCGGCCGACGATTCTTTTGCAGGAACAGCGGTTTGCACGACTGTATTGTCTGCCGGACTGTTATTCATAATTGGCTGAATGAAAGATCCTGAACTGCATTGTTCCATTACAACCAAAAGATTTTTAAATCGTGGCAGGTTTGACAAGTCACTTACAAAATCCGATGACCAGTATTTCGAACTTCCCGGTAATGAAATATACCCTTCATCGCTTGCGCCACCAGGGTTGTTTCCATACCATCCATGATTATTTGTATGAATAAGTAAACAATCATACCGATTAATAATACCAGATAACTGTGTGATAATATTCTGAAATCCGTTTCTCGTTCCTGGCTCGTCAACTTGCATTCGGAAAGGTGTATTATCCACCGGGTAATTAATAGGGTTAGCCAAATCCTGAGCAGGCTCCCACCAGCCAGCTTTTATCCAATTGATATTTCCATCATAGTTACAGATAAAGATATCACTCGGATTGTATGCATAAATATCGAGTAATGTCCTGTAAAAGAATTCCATGTCGTTTACATGCCGGCAGTTAGATCCGCCTGAAAAGAAAATGGCATACCTTCTGCCTTCTACTTTAGTTAATTTGAAAGGTAAGCGTCTTAATTTTGTGTAGGCGGTCAACCTCGCAGGATCAAGAGGAAACTTAAGCGTTCTTCTTTTTTCAAAGTTCTTCATGATCCTGGGAACCTTAAAGATCTCCATTTTTTTCACGCTTTTTTTTGTTAGAAATGGTGGAAATTTGGCATCAACCTTGTTTAATAACTTGCCTTTGTCAGCCTGGTACAACAAATACTGGCATGCATGTCCCCAGTTCAATCCGGGTTGCTCGCCAATAAAAACCAGGTTTGTTGGTTCTTCGATCTTAATGGTTTTTTCGAAAAGGTCAATTTTTGTATCTTTTTTTAGCACCTCATTGTCAAAATACATAGCAGGGTCCGCATGCGAGCCCCTGTTTTTGATGAACTGCTTTAATGCATCATCAATAATTCTTTTTTTTTACATTGCTCATAACAAC
>JAGLWB010000388.1 GCA_023133655.1 Bacteroidales bacterium | reverse complement strand
TGATGGTATAAGTTTGTTTTTGAAAGCCCTGTTGCCCTTTTGATCCCAATAGAGAATGGTGCTAACAGATAAGGTCTTTTGGCTACTGTGTTTAAAGTGCTGTCCCACAATTTAGTGCCATATTTAATACGAGAGGCTCCCACCAAATGGTACCCCAGGATATACCAATCGGGAACAAAATTCTTATAAGAGCCAAACACAGCTTTGTCGTATGAATAGGCATCATAAGTCAGCACTTGCGTTCTTAAAGGCATCGTAAAAGATGGAACCCGCCCTCTGCCTGATTTACTCAAAGCTGTTTCGGTAACGGTAGCATCACCTTCCAGGAACCAGAAAGGGACAAAAGCGCCAATAATCCCGGCTGTAGCTTGTTCGCCAAACAAATAGGTCAGGAATTTTGTTACACCCTGGTTTACTTTCTCAATTTGAACAAGGTGCCTGGTCTCATGCAGTACCAACTGGTCAAGCCAGGGTTGAGCACAGGTGCTCTGGGGGGTGTAGGTAAAAATTTCCATCCGTCGCGGCGCCCAGGGAACGACACCATTCGCTTTCATGGTATGCGTATGTATGATTACAGGTAATTTCCTCGGGTGAGAGCTTAATGAGTACATTTCATGGGGAAGTACAAGCTCCAGTTTTTTGGCCAGCTCCTGTACTTGATGGTCATATCCCTCTGGGAAAATAAGCTGGAAATGAGGCGTGTTGATTTGCCTCCACTTAATAGAAGAAGGGTCCTGCCCGAGGTCGAAATATTGGGCTGGCAGATAAGTAGATAAAACAACCCCAATAAGCAGAAAAATGATTTTTTTCACGTCAACAATTCTTTTCGTGGCTGGTGGCTGTCAGGTGTTACACCTGACAGCACATCTTTAACATTTGCCTGTCAGGTTTCGTGGCTGGCAGGCACATCTTGGCGCATCTTTATTTCATGATCACCCCGATATTCTTCTGCCCATCAATCATCACAGTCAGCGGCTTTTCAAACCGGATATGCCTGATGTTTTCATCTTCATAATATGGAGAAAAAGAGGAGAGATAGCCGAGGTCGTAAAATCCGTCATTTATGTACGGATTAATGGTGAAATAGCCCACCCTGAACGATGTAAGGTTTTGAAAAAAGTGCGTACCCTGGCTTGGGTCAATGCGGTAGTTTTCAAGCCCTGATTCAATAATGACCCTTGCTGAGGAGATCTGAGGCCACTTTACAGGTATGCCCAGCCATGGATCCAATGAGCCCCAACGCCCCGGCCCGATAAGGATGTAATTTTTATTTTCTCTGATAAACTGCTCATTGATTTCTCCAATTTTTCTGGCAATCTCAGGGTTCCTGTCAGCACTGAAAGTTTCAGGCTTAACATAGACAAGGTCACAAATGTCATTTATCACTCCATTACCCAGGGCAGAATTCGAATAAATAATCGTTTCATCAACCGGAATATCCTCCAGGTTCTCATCAATGGTTTCCTTTATATCAACAATAGGCCTTATTTGGAGCAGGTTGAAAATAATTGGTTCGTCTTTTGAAACTCCCATATCCACGGCAAATTCAATCTCAACTGGTTTATTCATCTCTTTTTGGCCAATCTCCAGGGCCATTCCGATGATCTCTGCAAGTGGGAACACATTATGGTTTAATATATTTGAGAATGTGATCAACTTTTTCCCTTTATAATGGATCCCATCTCTCACTAAGTTATTTTCAAAATCATAAGTGGAAGCCACATGTTTAAAGGGTAGATCTTTTTCTGCCTCTTTGATTTTATATTTAATGATATTGTAATTGTCATCTGTATTTGGAGTAAAGCCACCAGATAATTGGTCAAGGGCGTAAAATACTTTCTGCGTTTCTTTGAGGGCCATTTCAGGTGTTGAAAGCTGTAGTATTTTTGAAGAATATTTAGGTGAAAACCTCAATGTCATTCCGCCGTCAACAATATGTTTTCCCAATCCAAGAGCTAAATTGACTATTCCATCTTCAGGTTTTTCGGGTTCAATTGGATAAAAGTTAATTGACCGGGCAACTCCGGAGATGGTTGGATAATACTTGCCATTATAGTTTTGTCCACAAACTGTTTGAATAACGATGGCCATTTTTTCCTCATCGATCAAATTAGAGGTGGCAGCCATATAGGCTTTGCTGTTTTTAAAGAAGGCAGAAGCATATACACATTTAATGGCATCGCTTAATATTTGGTTCATTAACCGCTCATCATTTTCAATGTAGGGGATCATATATGTTGAATAGATGCCGGCAAATGGTTGATAATGAGAATCTTCCAGGAGACTGGAGGATCTGATAGCCAATGGTTTTCTGACATAGCTTATCAGCGTATAGAGATCTTCATGGATACGGAATGGCAACCTTGCTTTAACAAAATGTTGTAAGATATCTTCATCGCTTAAATCGGAAAGAGCAATTTTATATAAGTTGTTTTCTTCCATGAACTCATCGAAAATATCAGTGCATAAAACAACAGTTTTTGGGATGGTTACAATAACATCATCGTATTTATCAAGGATATGGTATTTTTTGATCAGGTTATCGATGAAAGCCAACCCGCGTGCTTTTCCTCCGATTGACCCGTCGCCAATCCGGGTAAAACTGAGGTAATCATCAAACCGTTCTTTGCTGAATTCAGCGATAATACCCCTTGCTTTACTGATCCTAAAATTAGCCATGGCATCAAAAACGAATCTTCTGACAGCAAAAAGGTCATTATCAAAATCTCCCATCCGAAGATCCCTGAACAGGTCGGCCAGCGGGAAAAGGGCCCGGGCACGGAGCCATTTGGAGAAATGATTCCTGGTAATGTGGTACAGGAGTGAATCGTCGGGGATCTCAAACATTTTCATTTGAAGAGATTTCAAATCTGGTGCCCTGTTAATCTCTTGCATTGTGTCAGGATCCAGGAAAATAAAATCTCCAAAAGCAAAAAAGTCGATAATAAACTTACGAAGTTCAATAGAAAGTGTTTTCGATGTTTTATTGATAAATCCGACTTCTATTTTTTTAGCGATTTTTTCATTCTCAGCCTCTGATGATTGAAGTAAAAGGGGCATATAAGGATCATCGGCCTTAACTTTTTTACATAACCTGATGCCTGCTTCTTTGTCCATTACCCCGTTTCGTATATAACTCACATCAGTGATGATACCGAGGAGGTTTTTTTTATAAGTCTCATACAAGGATATGGCTTCTTCATATGTTGTAGCCAGTAAGATCTTCGGCCGTCCACGCATTCTCAGCATTTGCTGGTGTTCATTCAGCCCCTCCGTCATAAAAGCCTTTGACTGTTTGAAGATAATTTTATAAATATTAGGAAGGTAACTTGAATAAAAACGTATTGAATCTTCCACCAGGATAATTGTTTGTACACCAACCTCGCTTACATCTTGTTCTACATTCATCCTATCTTCAATAAGCTTAATAATAGCCAGTAGGATGTCAGGATTACCCAGCCAGCTAAATATGTAGTCAATGGCGCTCAGGTCTTCATTGTCAACTTTTATCGTTGCTTCCCGTGAGAAAGGGGTCAAAATTACGATGGGGGTATCCGGGTATTTGCTTTTCAGGCGCCCTGCAATCTCAAATGTATTGGCCTCGGCAGCGCTACGCATAGTAATGATAAGGTCGATATGAATTTCTTCAAGAATTTTAAAAGCTTCTTCTTCCGAATCGGTAATAATGAACTGTGGAGGGTATCTCAGGTTCAGGGAAACATATTCATTGAAGATCTGTTCATCAACTCTTCCGTCATCCTCAAGGATAAAAGCATCATAGGCACTAGAGATTAGAAGCACATGATAAATACGCTTTTTCATCAGGTTGATGAATGAAGTATCGTCGAAATAGTACTTCTTTAAGTTTAATTTCAGGGGATGAAGAGCCATGTTTTAATATGGAAATTAATAAATGTTACCACATGTTCCATCATTAGGGTACCTTAGGCTTACGTACCCATATGAATGAAGCATCATTATGCAAAGATAATGATAAAGATAATGATAATGGGAGAAGTGTTAAATTTTAGAAAGCTTTTCGTGCATGGCCCGGGCGGCTATTCTTCCTGCACCCATGGCCAGGATTACGGTTGCGGCTCCAGTCACAATATCACCTCCGGCATAAACAAACTCTTTTGATGTTTCACCGGTTTCCTCGTTGACTTCAACATAACCTCTTTTATTCAATTTCAGATCGGGTGCTGAATTGAAGAGGATAGGGTTTGGCCCGTTTCCAATGGCCACAATAGCCATGTCACATTCGAGCATAAAGTTAGAATTTTCTAATGGTAAAGGCCTTCTTCTACCCGAAGCATCAGGTTCGCCAAGCTCCATCCGTATACATTCCATGGATTTTACCATGTTTCTTCTATCTCCAAAATATCGGATAGGGCTGGTCAGCAGATGAAAGTTAATCCCTTCCTGCTCTGCATGGTGAACCTCTTCCTCTCTGGCCGGTAATTCTTTTTTTGATCTTCTATAAACGATATTTACCTCTTTGGAACCAGATCTGAGGGCTGATCTTGCGCAGTCCATAGCCACATTTCCACCACCAATCACAGCCACTTTATTCCCTTTAGGCATAGGTGTGTCATATTCAGGAAATTTATAAGCCTTCATCAGGTTCATACGTGTAAGGTACTCATTGGCCGAATAAACATTGCCGAGGCTTTCCCCTTCAAGGCCCATGAACCATGGAAGCCCGGCGCCAACGCCGATATATATTGCATCAAAATGTTCGAGTAATTCATCCAGGGTCAGAATATTTCCGATGATATGATTTAATTCGATTTTAACGCCTAATTTAACAAGATAGTCTATTTCAAAATTGACAATGGATTTGGGCAATCTGAATTCAGGGATACCATAAGTGAGAACACCTCCGGCTTCGTGCAGCGCCTCAAAGATAGTCACGTCATAGCCTAATATTTGCATATCGGCAGCTACGGTAAGGCCTCCCGGTCCTGATCCGATAACAGCGATTTTTTTTCCGGTACTTTTTTTGATATCAACTATTTCAACCAGGTTCATATCCCTCTCATAATCAGCAACAAAACGTTCAAGTCTGCCAATGGCAACGGGTTCATTTTTGATGCCGACTATACATTTAATTTCGCATTGACTTTCCTGGGGGCATACCCTTCCGCATACTGCCGGGAAAAGGTTTGTTTCTTTAATTTTCCGGGCAGCTGCATCAAATTGTTCTTCAGAAATAAGTTTAATGAAGCCCGGAATATCGATGTTTACCGGACATCCCTCGACACATTTCGGGTTTTTACACTGCAGACATCTGTCGGCTTCTAACAGGGCCAACTCAGATGTATAACCGTAAGGAACTTCTTTGAAGTTGTGAGCCCTGATTTTCGGATCCTGCTCCGGCATAGTCTGGCGCGGGATCTTCCGTCTGATGGTTTTTTGATCGGCTTTTTTAATCCCATGCCAGTCGCACCCTCGGTTGACGCAGAAATAGAACGGAATTAATTTTGCTTGTGTTGATACAATGACTTCGCCCACTTTAGAACCACACTTCTCACATTTTTCTTCATGGTTAATCAGGCTTTTTTTGCAGTGCGGACAAATCAGGTCGTCAAGCATATCACCTTCCTCGACCGGGATGGAAGTTTTGGTGTCAAAAACATCAAGGTAAGGACTAAGTTTCACAACAAGGTCCTGTTGTTTGTATGCAGCATTAAAGATCAGGGACTTTTCGTCTTGCCGTTCAACATTAAAAGTTGTGCTACAATGCGGACAATAATAACTTAGATAGGTTTTATACTTTAATAATCTTACTTCCTGTTCTAACATTTCTTTACCCTTTGTCTATTTTATTGAATACAGGAGTGAATCTTTTTCATCCTGAAGATATTGGGAATTTCTACTCATCAATTCATCAAAATCAACCTCATGGCCATCGAAATCAGGTCCGTCAACGCAACTGAATTTAGTTTTGCCACCTATTTTTACTCTGCATCCGCCACACATTCCTGTTCCGTCAATCATAATAGGATTAAGAGAAACCATCGTTGGGACATTATACGGCTTTGTCAGGTTGCATATATTTTTCATCATTATGATTGGCCCAATGGTATAGATCATCTTAATATCATCACGTTCGTTCAAATATCTTTCCAATGGCATGGTAACGAATCCTTTTTCACCATAGCTACCATCATCAGTTGTAACGACCAGTTCATCACAAATAGCTTTCATTTCGTTTTCCAGGATCAGCATTTCTTTCTCCTTGGCACCCATGATCACTATCACATGATTACCTGCGTCTTTAAAGGCTTTAGTAACATGATACAGGATAGCAACCCCTGTGCCGCCACCTACCATTATTACCGTTCCTATATTTTCAATCTCAGCAGCTTTTCCTAATGGTCCGACAACATCCAGGAGGAAGTCTCCTTCATTCAATGACCGCATCAGTGCTGTTGTTTTACCAACAACCTGGAAGATTATGGTTATGGTGCCTTCAAAGGCATCTTTATCGGCAACAGTTAATGGGATCCTTTCACCTGTTTCATTGACTCTGATGATCACAAACTGTCCGGGTTTTATTTTTAGGGCAATCTTAGGTGCTTCAATGTCAAAACGAATGATCGTTTCTTTCGCCATAGATTGTTTTCTTTTTATCTGAAACATCGCGTTATTATAAAATTGATATAATGTATTTTTTAACTGGTGTTATTGATCACCATTCCAAACTGTCTTCAAGTTCGATATCGTGAAGATCATCGTTACAAAGCCCATGCCAGCGGCAGCCTTTTTTTGAACAAATATAAAAGTCAATCAATTTCGTTCTTGCCGCTATCGCAACCTTAGCTGCTGGCGATCCACACTCTTCGCATTTCTTTCCTTTGTTAATCAGACTGGTTTCACAGTGAAAGCATTGTATGTCATTAACTACCTGATCTTCTTTAAGGAATACAGTAGATCTTGATGTAAATACATTCAGGTAAGGGCTAAGGAATACATGGCCGCTTTCTCCTGTATCATTGATAACTTTTAGTTTGACAAGGCCTTTATCGATCAGTGATTTATCACATACGGGACAATAAAGATGGAGAAAGGTTCCGGAGTCGATGATTTCTTTGGATTCTCCTGTTTCTCTGATCCCTTCAGGTACCGCCTCTTTGTATTCCCCCAGATAGGTCAGTTTGTATAAGGCAGCGTTAAAATCATCGAACTCAAGGAAATGTCGTTTACAACCTTTTCGGGTACAAATACAAACGGTACCACCAATGTCGAGATCTAATTTAACCATAGGTGCCTCGCAGTGATCACATTCTAAACAACCTTCGAATTTCTTTGAACAGTGAGGGCAGGAGAATTCTACTATTTCATCTTCATCCATTTCCACATCACATCGGAAATTAAAACTTTCGTAAATGGAGCTTAAAATAATTGTTCCTTCTCCCTTAGATGTTTTAATACCCAATTTAACACCCGGCCTACCATCTACAAGTTGATCCTCATCCATCAGGGAATGTCCGCAAATGGAGCATTTCAGGTTAAATGATATAAAATCATGCAGTACATCTTCCATGTTATTTTAGTGTTTTAATGACAATCAAATTGAACCTTTCAAAATGGGGTACAATTTTAGATATTTTTTCTGATAAAATATCCAATATTTCCAGGAATCATATATATTTAAAATCAGTATAAATAAATGAGGGCCCATGGTTTCATGGCAGCAGGCAAGGGACAGGTTGCGACCTGTCCCTTGCCTGGAAAAAATATAAATAAGCATAATTATTTTCAGAAAACAATTTTATTATTTATTTTTATGAAATTGTTTTTGGATCTCATTGTATTATTGAGCATTGTCATTTGGAATTAATTTTTCCAAAGGCCGTTTAATCAAATTAATGGTTGTTTTATGGCTGATTCCCTCAATAACCTACTTAGCAAATATCCCCAAAACGATGAGGGGAGCCTGATACCTGTTCTTCAACAGACACAGGGTCTTTATGGTTACATATCAAAGGAGGCAATTGAAAAGATTTCAAGCTACCTGCGCGTTTCGCGCAGCACTATATTTGGTGTTACATCCTTTTATTCTCAGTTTCGCTTCAATCCACCAGGGAGAAATTCAATCAAGATATGTCTTGGAACAGCCTGTCATGTTCAGGGTGGCGATTTTTTATTGAATGCCTTGCAGCTTGAAATTGGTATTGAACCTGGGCAAACCACCGAAGATAAAAGGTTTGATCTGACACGTGTTGCATGCCTGGGATGTTGTGCGCTGGCCCCGGTAATGATGGTTAATAATGATATTCACAGCCGGATGTCTGTGATTAAGATCAGAGAGGTGTTGAAGAAATATGAGTGATATACTCGCTATACAAAAAAGGGCAACAGAGGAATGGCAGGCGCTTCAGCATAGCCAACATCCCGTTATTTATATTGGCATGGGAAGTTGCGGATTAGCTTCCGGAGCAGGGGCGGTATGGAACAGCGTACAGAAAGCCTTGTTAAAATCGAAAAGGAAGGTAGACCTGATAAAAGTTGGATGTATCGGTCCTTGTTACCTGGAGCCTTTCCTCGACATCCAGCTTCCCGGATCCCCACGGTTTATTTTCAACAATGTTGATGCTGAACGTGCAGAAAAACTCCTGGATGACTATTTGTTTACCGGAGGGGCGAAACTTAAACCACTGGGGCACCTGGGTGCGCCGGAGGGAAAAATTAACGGTACAGAATCTTTTTGGGACCTCCCCATGCTAAAAAATCAGAAGCGTATTGTTCTGCGCAACTGTGGTATCATCGATCCGGAAAATATAATGCATTATATAGCAAGAGACGGATTTCAGGGCTTGATTAATGCACTTAATATGGGTGCAGCAGGTATTATAGATGAGTTAAAGGTTTCCGGGTTAAGGGGCAGGGGTGGAGCAGGGTTCCCTGTTTTTAGAAAATGGCAATTTTGCCGGAAGGCAAAAGGTAGCCCCAAATACCTGATTTGCAATGCAGACGAAGGTGATCCCGGAGCTTTTATGAACAGGTCGTTGATTGAAGGAGATCCATTTGCTTTGTTGGAAGGGATGCTGATCGCTGCTTTTGCTATTGGTGCAACCTTTGGGTATATTTATATTCGGGCTGAATATCCATTGGCAATTGAGCGTTTGATCAAGGCGATTGACCAAATGAAGAACTCCGGCTTTTTGGGTAAGGATATTTTAAACAGTGGATTTGATTTTGATATAAAATTGAAAGAAGGCGCAGGGGCTTTTGTCTGTGGAGAGGAAACGGCTTTGATAGCGTCGATAGAAGGCCATCGGGGAATGCCCCGAACACGGCCTCCCTTTCCAGCGATTTCCGGCCTACATGGAAAACCAACAACCATCAATAATGTTGAAACACTTGGTACTATTCCCAATATTCTTCGAAAGGGTGGGGAATGGTATGCCGGTTATGGAACAGAAAAAAGCAAGGGAACCAAGACCTTTGCCCTGGTTGGGAAAGTCAGAAGAACCGGATTGATTGAGGTTCCACTTGGAACAACGCTCAGAGAGATTATATTTGATATCGGAGGAGGAACGTATAAACCTTTCAAGGCTGTGCAAACAGGCGGTCCTTCAGGTGGGTGCCTGTCGAAAGATTACCTTGACCTACCCATTGATTATGAATCACTGGCTTCTGCCGGGTCTATCATGGGTTCGGGTGGCCTTATCGTTATGGATGAACATTCCTGTATGGTCGATGTGGCTAAATATTTTCTTAGGTTCACAAGCCAGGAAAGCTGTGGCAAGTGTACTCCATGCCGTATCGGTACAAGAAAAATGGTTGAGATCCTGAATAAGATCACAGAAGGAAAAGGGGTCATGGAAGATATTGAGATTCTTGAGAATCTGGCCGGCACCATCAATATGGGTTCGTTATGCGGGCTTGGACAAACGGCCCCAAACCCTGTGTTGACTACTTTAAAATATTTCAGGAATGAGTACGAGGCTCATATAATTGACCACCGCTGTCCGGCTGCCGTTTGCCGTGACCTTGTGGAATACAGGGTTATTAAAGAAAAATGTACGGGTTGTCAGCGGTGTGTTGAGGTGTGCCCAACAGGCGCTATTACCGGGCCGCGTAGTGAACCTCATAACCTTGATCCGGAGAAATGTATCAAATGCAGGGCATGTTACGAGGTCTGCCGGTTTGATGCCATTGCAGGTGATGCTATTGTAATAGAATAGAATATAGGATGACTGAAGTTATTGAAAAGAAAAAAATCAAAAAAATATCGATTACCATCGATGGCAAATCCATGATGGTGTCCGAAGGTATAACTATACTGGAAGCTGCCAGGAAAGCCGGGATTTATATCCCCACACTTTGCTATCTTGATAACCTTCCACATTATGGAGGGTGTCGCCTATGTATGGTTGAGATAAAAAATTCAAAAGGCTACCAAACTGCCTGTACTACGCCTGTATGTCAGGGAATGGAAATAATTACAAAAACAGCAGATCTTCAAATACTCAGAAGAGATATCCTTGAGCTTATCCTTTCTGAGCATACCTTTACTTGTCTTATTTGCAAGGATAAAAATGATTGCTCAGAGTATATGCATAGTACAAGAAAGGTAGGCGTTACCACTGGATGTAATTTTTGTACAAGAAACGGAGATTGTGAGTTGCAGGATCTGGTCGAATACCTTGAACTTAAGGATGTCAGGTTCCCAATTGCTTACAGGGGATTAGAACCGGTAAAAGACAATCCTTTTTATGAACTTGATTATAACCTGTGTGTTTTATGTGGCAGGTGTGTGAGAATCTGTAACGAGGAACGGAACAGTGGAGTGCTGGCCTTTGTTCAGCGTGGAAATGCAACCCTCGTCGGTACTGCTTTTCTTGAGTCACAAAAAGATGCCGGATGTGAATATTGCGGAGCTTGCGTGGATGTATGCCCGACAGGATCGATAGCTGAAAAAATGGGGAGCTGGGTTGGTTGTCCTGATAATTCAACAATAACAACCTGTGTTTTATGCCCGGTTGGATGTAAAATGAATGTAAATTCCAAAGGTAACAGAATCATTAATGTTGGGCCTGAGCCTGGTAAAAGAACAGCGCCGCTTCAGCTATGCGTCAGAGGTAAATTTGTTCCGGGTGACATTGTTCACCATCCCGACAGGATTAATAAACCTCTCCTTAAAAAAGAGAACAGGTGGGTAGAAATAGCATGGGATGATGCTATTCGGTATATTGCAAGGAATCTCGAAAAATACAAGGGAAGCCAGTTTGGAATGATTGGCTCCGCACAGGATTCGATTGAGAATAATTACATCCTTCAAAAGTTTACCCGAAAGGTCATGAAATCCAATAATGTGGATCTTTTGTTTTCATATCCCGGTAAAAATTTATTGAAAAAGATTCACGAGTATTATAATGCTTTCCCTCCAATCGGGCTCAACAAGATAGAAAGTGCCGATACCATATTTGTAATTGGTTCTCAGGCTTACTCGTCTCACCCGATCGTTGAGAACAGGATCAGAAAAGCGTATAAAAATGGAAAGCAGGTCGTGGTTGCCCACACCCACAACAACCGAACAGCAGACTTTTCGAATCTGTTTGTGAATTTCAACCCGGGAAAGGAATATTCATTTCTTTCAATGCTGATGGCATATATAAGTGTCGTTTTAAAAAAGAGATTGCCTGATAGTGTACGGGAACTTCTTGAGAATTCAAATCAAAGGAAGCTGGAACGCATAGGTGGGTTCAGAATGGAAGAAATAGAACAGTTCGCTCGTACACTGGTCAAAAGCAGAAAAATCAATATCATTGTTGGAGAATGGATATTAAGAAGCCCGGAAAGCGAAAATAGTTTTAATCTTTTAATCAATATTTCTCGCCTGCTTGGTGGTTTGGAAAACAACCGTGTATTATTTTTATTAGATGAAGGAAACAGGTACGGTGGGACACTTGTTGGCATCCACCCTGATTATTTTGCCGGGTTTGCCAGAGTCCACAACAGAGTAGATCATAATAAATGGGCTGGTTTGTGGAATACAAAATTGCCTCATCAGAAAGGCCTTTCAGCCAATGAAATGATTAAGAATATTTCAAATGACGGCATCAGGGCTCTGTTTGTAATGGGTGATATGCCGCCTCACAAAAACCTGGCCGACCTGGAATTTATGGTCCAGCAAAACATGTTTCTCAGCCAGACGTCTGACTATGCAAACATTGTATTACCTCTTTGCAGTTTTACTGAAACAGAAGGACACATTATTGATGTTGAACGATCGTTGAAAAAATTTACCCCTGTGATTAAACCGCCCGGGCTTGCCAGGCCTGCATGGGCAACGATGCAAGAAATTGCAGAAGGAATGCGGCAAGACGGCTTTGGATATAAAAGGGCGAACATGATATTATCAGAAATAAAATCGGTTATTGATTTGTCTTTTTCAACTGCGGAATTTGAGAGCAAAAGGCTCATGAGTGTTAACCGAACAGAGCACAGAAAATCCAATAAATTTCCTGTCCAGGTTATCATTGAACCAAACCATTTTCACTACATGGGAAATTTATTATCTGCCCTGATTCCTGACATGAAGGCAATACGGGAAGAGAGTGTGCTTTTTGTTTCTGAGAAGTTACTAAGGGATTTAACAGCCCGGGATGGAGAAAAAGTCAGGTTAATCACAACATTTGGGAAAAAAGTTTTTAAAGTTAAGATAATGTCTGGGCTCAATGGTAAAGCAGCTTACATTAAACCAACATGGGATGATCTTCCTTTATTCTCAGATGGCTTAAGCCCTGAAAGATGTGTTGTCAATGCAAAAATTGAAGATGTTGACTGATGAAAATTATTAATAAGAGACATATTGTTCCAAATGTCTATGAGTTCGTTGTCATGGCGCCTGATATTGCCAGAAAAGCCCTTCCTGGCCAGTTCGTTATTGTCATTCCGGATAAATACAGTGAAAGAACCCCAATAACGATTGCTGATTGGGATGCTGACAAAGGTACTGTTTCCATAATATTCCTGGAGATCGGAGCAGCAACCCGGCGACTTGCTGAATTGCGTGAAGGAGATGAGATATATTCTTTTACAGGACCTCTTGGAAAGGCTTTTGAGATTAATGCGTTTGGGTCGGTAGCCCTGGTTGGGGGATGTTATGGTATCGGGGGCATCTTTCCGGCAGCCAGAGCTTTGAAAGAAGCAGGGAATAAAGTTGTGAGTTATTCTGAGGCCAGGAGTAAGTTTTTATTATACTGGAATAAAAAACTTGAAGAAGCCTCTGATGAAGTGCGGTATTCTACCACAGATGGTTCACAGGGAACGAAAGGACATTCATATGACCGTTTGGTGGATGATCTTGCATCTGGAGAAAGATTTGACCGGATTATGGCTGTTGGATGTACTTATATGATGTACAGGGTATCCCAGGCTACCAAGCCATTTGGAATTAAAACTATTGTTAGTATGAATCCTGTAATGATTGACGGAACAGGTATGTGTGGTGCTTGCAGGCTCTTAGTAGGAGGGGTAACAAAATTTGCTTGTGTTGATGGTCCTCATTTTGATGGACATGAGGTAGATTGGGATGTTGTATTGACCAGGCGCAAGGCATATTTGGAAGAAGAGATCATATCGAAAGAAAGATAGTAAAATGGGTAAGATAAGTCCAAAGAAAACCCCAATGAGGGAACAGCCACCTGAAGAACGTATCAGAAACTTCAACGAGGTTCCTTATGGCTATTCTTCTGAAGAGGCTGTGCTGGAAGCCCAACGCTGTCTTCAGTGCAAGAAACCTTTGTGTGTTCAAGGATGTCCGGTTGAGATTGACATCCCGGGATTTATCAATTTTATTGCTCAGAATCAATTCAGGGAAGGGGTTAACCTGCTTAAGGAGAAGAATATTCTTCCGGCGATTTGTGGTCGTGTATGCCCTCAGGAAGAGCAGTGTGAGATCAGATGTGTGGTTGGAAAGAAAAACGAACCAATTGCCATTGGCAGGCTGGAGCGGTTTCTGGCTGACTGGGAGCGTGACCAGGATGATATTCAAATACCTTCTTTACCTCCTTCCACCGGTAAAAAGATTGCTATAGTAGGTGCCGGCCCTGCTGGTATCACGGCTGCAGCTGATTTGGCTAAAATGGGCCATGGTGTTGTTATTTATGAAGCCCTTCATGAACCAGGCGGTGTTCTTGTTTATGGAATTCCTGAGTTCAGATTGCCCAAGAATATCGTATTCAAGGAAATAGACTTTCTTAAGCAGCTTGGTGTTAAGATATTTACAGATTATGTTATCGGGATGATTAAAAGCATTGATGAGTTACTTGATGAGTTCGATGCTGTTTTCCTTGGGACTGGAGCAGGACTTCCATGGTTCATGAAAATACCCGGAGAGAACCTCAATGGTGTCTATTCGGCAAATGAGTACCTTACACGTGCCAATTTGATGAAAGCCTATCTTTTTCCCAAGTATAAAACTCCGATCATTCGAAGAAAAAGAGTTGCTACGGTTGGAGGAGGCAATGTTGCAATGGATTGTGCCCGGACAGCATTGCGGCTGGGTGCTGAAGAGTCGATATTGATTTACCGCAGGGCCCGGGAACAAATGCCTGCCAGAGAGGAAGAGATCCATCATGCTGAACAAGAAGGCGTTATATTTAACCTCTTGTCAAACCCCGCGGCTTACATCGGTAATGAAAACGGTTGGGTTAAAGAAGCAGAATGCATCAAGATGAAATTGGGCGAACCTGATGATTCCGGAAGAAGAAGGCCTGTTCCAATTGAAGGAGCCAATTTTAAGATTCCTGTCGATGTGGTCATCATTGCTATTGGTAACAGCCCCAATCCTTTGATTTCCTCAACAACAAAAGATATTGAAGTTACGAAATGGGGAACGATTAAAACAGATCCTCAAACAGGTAAAACATCCAAAAAGGGTGTTTTTGCCGGCGGAGATGTTGCTACAGGAGCTGCAACGGTCATTTTGGCTATGGGGGCTGGGAAAGTGGCAGCACGGGGGATTCACGAGTATTTGAATACCGGAGTGTGGTTATGATATCAGCTATTTGTTAATCGTTAATCTGCTACCCTAATGCTATCACCGCTATCCGCTTTTTCCCATCCATTTTAATAGATAAAGGCGAATCAAACCGGATATGTTTAAAGAACCCGTTTACTTTTACATCTTTTTGTTTTTCGAGAATTTCCCAGTTAATATAAGCGCCTGGGGTTTCGTTCTGAATAGAGAAATAACCTACATTCATAGAAGTGAGGTTATGGAAAAAGTGTGATCCTGAAGATGCATCTAGTGGATATCCCTCCAGGCTGGTTTCTACAATTATTTTGGCTTGAGAGATTTGGGGCCATTTTACTGGTATCCCAATCCATCTGTCGCGGGTGCCCCATCTGCCTGGCCCTATCAGTATATATTGCTTTTTCTTTTTGAAAAAATCCTGATTTATTTTTTCAATCTCCTCAGCCATTTCAATCGTTTTACTTTTATCAAATTTTTCCCGGTCGATGTAAACTATATCGCAAATGTTACTGATCAATCCGTTTCCCATTCCCTTCTCAGTATAAAGTAATATTTGATTTTTATCGATCTCCGACATGTTGATTTTGTAATCCTGAGCACTTCCAATAAGGGGTTTTATCTGAAGCAGATAAAAGGATGCTTTGTAGTTGCTGTCTTTTTTCAGATCTACTGCAAACTCAATTTCAACAGGGGATCCGAGGGCTTCTTTTACAACATCAAGGACTATTTCAATGGTTTTTGCCAGCGGTACGTAATTATACTTTAGAATATCGGCAAAATTCAGGATTCTGGGACCGGGTACTGACAAGCCGGGCGTAATTCTGTTATTATCTATATCGTAAACAGAAGCACTGTGGATCATCGTCCCGTGCATTTCTGCATCATCGATATCCAATCGAATAAGCCCGGCAGTATCTCCTTCCAACAGGTCAATATTTTTCTTATTCATATCAACAGCAAAAAAATTAACCTGAGAATTACGGAATTGATCTTTTGGAGAATCTATGACCGCATTTGGGTATTTTGGAGAGAATCGAAATGCTTTCTCACCCTCAACAACATATTTTCCCAGTCCGAGAGCAATAACAGCAAAACCCTCTTCGGGTTTCATATGTGAGAAAGGATAGAAGTTGTATGATTGAGCTGCTCCGCTAATATGTGGATAATAGGTGTTGCCGAATTGATTCCCTACTACTTCCTGGATTACAACTGCCATCTTTTCTTCCTCTATTTTATAATGAACTGCCTCAATATAAGAGCGGGAAATCGGTGAGTAAACGGATACAAAAACCATTTTGATGGCATTCGTAAGATGTTCGAGGCGAACATTAAAATCGGGATGATTATTGGGCAATAAGAAGGTTTCGAAGATACCGGCAAAAGGCTGCATCATTGAGTCTTCAAACAATCCTGATGATCTGACAGCTATAGGTTTGGTTATGTTTTTTAAAACAACTTTCAGTTTGCTGATCAACGTTTGTGTTAGGTTGCCTTTGATGAAGAGTCGTTTAATTTCTTCATAATTCTGATGATTCAGGATTGTGTCATATAATTTATTTCGCTGCAGGAAATATTCAAATTCTTCTGTTCCTATAACAGCTGTGATGGGTGCCTTTATATTAATATTGGGCACATGGGCCGAAAAATCAAAATTATAGATAAGGTTGTTGATAAAAGTCACACCCCTGCCTTTACCTCCCAAGGATCCTGGCATTAGGCTAACGATGTTTTTTTCATCGAGAAGAGAGGTTGCCTTAAAAGGGATAACCATTCCTCTGTCCTTTTCATCTCTGAATTTATTGATAACACTGATAAGGTATTCCCTGATATTTGGTGCATTTTTAAAATCTGAAGTACGTCGCGGGTGAAGGACTTTTGCCGCTTGTATCTCTCCCCTGGCCATTAACCATAATGAAAAATGATCACGCCTGGCGTGATAAAGAATTGAATCATCCGGGATTGTTCTCAGGTGTTTTTCAAACTCATCAAGTGATCTGGCGATAGCAATCTGTTTTCCCTTACTGTTTTTATACACGAAGTTACCGAAGCCCAGGTAATGGGTAATAAAACTCTTAAAATCCTGTGACAGGGTTTCAGAGTTTTTATCTATAAAGGTCACTTTTTGTTCGTGTGCAATGCGCTCATTTGTTGTTTCGGATGATTGTAAAATGATCGGCAATCGAGGAAACTTTTTACGGATATTTGTGATCAGGCTTACACCGGCATTTTCATCCAAACGGCCCTCTTTTTCAAACTTCATATCAGTGATCAAACAAAGCATGTATTCTTTGAAATGATTAATAATACTCAGCGCTTCCTCGAAAGTTGTTGCTAACAGGATTTTTGGCCTGGCTCGGAGTTTTAGGACTTTGTAAAGGTCGTCTGTGCTGACATCATCCATGATGCGTTTGGTTTGATCCATCACCACACTGTAAAGTAAGGGTAAATACCTGGAGTAGTAAATGGCTGAATCTTCAACAAGGAGAATAATCCTTACCAGGCCTATTTTTGTATCATTCTCGGCATTGATTTTATCTTCAACATGTTTGATCATGGCAAAGAACATCTTCGACTCGCCATTCCATATAAATATTTTAGCAATGTGTTTTGTTTTTTTACCCTGTTTATTGTAAAATGCAATGTCACTATTATTATTCAGCAGGAGGAAGATAGGAATGTAAGGAAATTCATTTTTAACTTTACAACTGAGGCCTAATGGTGCTTTTTTATCAACCCCAACCATGATAATCACCAGGTCAAAATGTTTCTTTCGCAATTCCTCCATTGCCTCTTCCGGTGTTGACACACCGGTAATCCGGGGTATGGATGTTAGGTTGAGTTGTTGGTAATCTTCAAGCACATGTTCAGAGAATTTACCCTCCTTTTCTATGGTATAAGCATCATAAAGGCTTGCGACCAACAAAATTTCTTTAACTTTAAATGGCATCAAGTCATGATAGATGTCTCTGTTTTGATTGCTTTTGTTTAGAAATGATTGTAATAACTGCCGGCTGTATTTGGATTTCCCTGCTATCGGTGAAAATTTTTCCAACACAGATTTATCAGTAATTGTCTTTTTAATAAGGGTTTTTCCTTTAACGCTGTTTAAATAGCCGGTGATTATTCCGGCCAGGTTGTTGATCAGGTCTCGCTCTTCTTTTAAGAATGGTCCTTCGTCAGAGGATGGAAACTCTTTCAGGTAATAGACTTCAAGTCTTCCTTCCTGGTTATCAATAGTGGCAAAAGGATAGCTAAGAAACCAGGGGGTTTCTTTGAAGTTTGGACTGGTAAATTCCATTCCACGGAATGTGATTCTGGCAACGGTAAACTCAGGATATTGCCAGGCCTTTGGTATTATCTCACTGATTTGCTGCAGTGATTCTTCTATGGACTTACCTTCTCTGAGTATTTGGGAGGTTTGATTTATACAGGATAATTCTTTAAGCCGTTCTGCCAGCAGGTACTGGTACAATTCAGGGCTAATGGCATTGTTTTCTGATTTCTTTTTTTCTTCAGGTCCCTTCTTTTTCATATACTTTTTTTCTGCAAATTTGATAAAAAACAGCAATCCAGGGTTGAATATATTATCTTTAATATGAAGCTTAAAGTTACAAAATTTTCCATAATTGACAATCAATCTATGTGAATTTCTTTAAACATCAACAAATATTCATTATCCAATACTTAAAACACCCTGGATGTGAAGTTAAGCTTACCCGGATTCAACTGCTATAAACATAACAAAAAAAACACTTTTTTCTTGTTCTTATTCGAAATATTTTAATTAATATTGCTTCCTTTTAAATAAGCTATTATAATAAGCTAAGAATTAACATATTACTAATTTAAAGATCCATAAATATGGCAAATCAAATGCATGACCAACTGGTCAAAGATTTCATGGCGCAAGTCATTGCTAAAAACCAGGGTGAAGTTGAATTTCACCAGGCGGTAGAGGAAGTTGTTGAGTCTATCATTCCTTTTATTGAAGAGAATCCAAAGTACAAAGCTGCTAAGATTCTGGAACGTTGTGTTGAACCTGAAAGAGTTATATTGTTCAGAATTCCGTGGGTAGATGATAAGGGAGAAGTCCAGGTGAATAAGGGATACCGGATTGAAATGAATAGTGCAATTGGCCCTTACAAAGGCGGATTACGTTTTCACCCCACAGTAACCCTTGGCATGCTTAAGTTCCTTGCTTTTGAGCAGGTATTTAAAAATAGTTTGACAACCCTTCCAATGGGTGGTGGAAAAGGTGGATCTGATTTTGATCCCAAAGGGAAATCAGATAACGAAGTAATGCATTTTTGTCAGAGTTTTATGTCCGAATTATTCCGTCATATCGGCCCCAATACAGATGTGCCAGCTGGTGATATTGGTGTTGGTGGAAGAGAGATAGGGTTCCTTTTCGGTCAGTACAAAAGATTGAGAAATGAATTCACCGGTGTTTTAACAGGAAAGGGAAGAGAATGGGGTGGTAGCCTCATCAGACCTGAAGCGACTGGTTATGGCCAGGTATATTTTGCTGAAGAGATGTTGAAAACCAGAGGCGACAGCCTGAAAGGAAAGATATGCCTTGTATCAGGTTCAGGTAATGTTGCTCAATATGCCACTGAAAAAGCAACCGAGATGGGAGCCAAAGTGGTAACGATGTCAGACTCCGCTGGATTTATTTATGACCCTGACGGCATTGATGCTGAGAAGCTGGCATATGTTATGCATTTGAAGAATGTTAAGAGAGGTAGAATTAAGGAATATGCTGATAAATATGGTGTGGAATATTTTGAAGGTAAGAGGCCATGGGGTATAAAATGTGATGTTGCTTTACCCAGCGCAACTCAAAATGAAATTGATGGCGATGATGCCAGAACATTAATAAACAATGGTTGTTTTGTTGTGTCAGAAGGCGCAAATATGCCATCTACACCTGAGGCTATTGCAATTTATATGGAAAACAGGATCCTTTATGGTCTTGGTAAAGCTGCTAATGCAGGTGGTGTTGCAACTTCAGGACTTGAAATGTCGCAGAATTCACTGAGGCTTTCCTGGACTCGTGAAGAGGTAGACGGCAGATTGCATCAAATTATGAAAGACATCCATGAAACATGTAAAAAGTATGGTACAGAGGAAGATGGATACATTGACTACGTGAAAGGTGCAAACATCGGAGGCTTTGTTAAAGTGGCTGATGCAATGCTTGCACAAGGGGTAGTGTAATAGAAACCCCACAGAATATTAACTCCGGTTATCCGAACTTACAGAGTCGGTTGGCCGGAGTTCATTTTTTCTGTTTAATGCGGAAAACAGGTGAGGTTGTCTGCTGTACTTTGTAATTTTTTATTGGTTATTGGTTACTTTTCATTATTATTTCTCATTTCTCATTTCTGATTAAAATTGGTAATTTTTATTCCTCATATTGATATTTCTCTCAGAAAGTAAACAAACAACTATAAATAGCTATAAATCAATTATCTCAGCACCAACATTTTTCTTACTCCTATTATCTCGTTATCGACCACTAGGGAATAATAATACAGGCCGTTTGACAGATTTTGGATATTAAATGTAACCTGTTTTTCGCCTTCACGCTGCATTTCATTAACCAATGTAGTGACGATGCTTCCTAAAATATTGTAAACGTTAAGTTTTACATCCGATTGTTGGGAAATCGTATATTTTATGGTTGTGGTTTCGCTTACCGGATTAGGATAATTTTGATGAAGGAAAAATGATGCAGTTTGCAATGGATCGTGTTCTTTCTGATGTGAATGACTATTCTTCCTGAATAACAGGTCGACCAGGTATTCGCGGTTTTTCTCGTATGCTGCACGGGAGGTATGCCTGTATTGGGGGTAATTACCAATAAATCCAGATGATTTGTTCGATGTTGTATCCATTAAGGTATACGTATAACCCAGATCAATTATAGCACAGATTGAATCAGCATAGCTGTTTGGATTTTCAATCTGGTCTTCAAACCAAATTATGGCTGCCACATAATCCTCTTTTTCAATATTGCACCAATTGATAACATGGTCAGTTACATTGGCAGTTGTAGTATCTTCCCATAATGAAGGGATAGAATATAGATAATCTTGTAGCTCTGCATAATCCTGGTCATAAATTCGTTTTAATGCCAACATTATCTTTACCGAAGCATCCACATATTTTGAATTGGGAAAATCTTCAATGATCTCTTTGAACTTTGATTCAGCAAGTGGGTAATTACCATCTTCCATTGCTTGCTCCCCTGCTCTGTAAATAAGAGCATCAACAGGTGTGTTTTTATAGCCACTCCAAAGAGGCAGATAATTATACTCTCCAATAGGATACAAATTCGAATCGGGAATAAAACCATTATCCCCCCAATAATTGTTTTCAACGTCATAACAAGGACTTTCGCACGAATAAATTGTGTTTAAATACACATACATTTCAGTAGTATCAGAACCGTATATATAGTTGTATTCAAATTCATATGGAAAACTACCTGCCAAAATATACACCTGGTTGTCTTCATTATTAATTATATGTTGTGTATCGTCTTCATCAGGATCTTTTACCACACTATTAATTTTACTGTTGCTATTATCCAAACACGCCACTCCGGTTGTATGTTCATCGATGTAATTTTTCTGCACATCAACGTAACTTTTATAGATGATTAAACCATAACTGGTATCTGTGGAAACATCTCCTGAAAAGTGAAGATAACAGTCTTTAACCTTATTAACTATTCCTGAACCTGCGTAATAGAGCGTAATTCCATCAAGTTCGTCATGTACGATAGAGTCGTTTAAGATCAGGTAGTGGTGATATTGTTCCACACCAATGAGTGTTTCAGCAAGGTGGTCTTGTGCTGAAGGCGGATTAAGGGTATCGTTTATGCGGTATGCCTCATCGTACAGAATTATACAATCTTCAACTCTTGCGATGCAGGTGTCCTCACTTTTTTCTCTGCTGAGGCGAACAGGTGTATTTGTAAGTTCAGAAGAAGAAAGCAGGAAATAGTCGGCACTTCCTTTAATCATAGAGTTGCTGAATTCACTGTTATTAATAGTACATGCGTGGGTTTTTTCTTCAAAAAGCAAGTTTTCAAAGTAAGCGCTGTCAATGGTAAGCGATAGGCTATCGTTTTCGATGTAAATAAAAAGTGATGCATCTTCATCTGCGATGAAATTCACATGATCACCGATTTCGATATCCCCATAAACGATAAGGCTGTCAGCGCCGGTTTTAGCATGTATGGTAACACTGTCGCCAATGGTGAGGGTAGCCGCCTTCTTCTACGACAAGGGTTCCGTTGTAAAAGTCAACATTAATACCTTGTCCAAATTCAATCTCAATATTACCACTTATTGTACATCTTTTACGGCATATTTTATTGCATAAAAACTCTTGGCCCTGAAGGCCCATATTAAATGGTAAAAGGTCATATTCGATTGAAAGAGCAATACTATCTATATCGATATCAACAGGTAATGTACCAGAATATGGTAGCTCAAAAACTTCATTCCACCTATAATCAATTATTGAAAATTCAGAGATTTCACCATCATATTGATTATAGATATCATTTTCATAAATAATTAGAAATACTTCACCCCAATTTTCATCATAAAACCAATAATTATAATCCAATCCTCCTTCAAGATGTTCATAATTTTCATCACCTTGCATTGGATAGTTTCCTCCTTGAAATGAAAATAAATGTAGATTACTCTCTCCCATAATAGAGTCTTGACAGGCACTATTTGCATAACCAAGTTCTATATTAATATTGTCCCTACTAGGATAACTAATTTTAAATTTAAATGTTATTTCAGGGAAATAAGTAGAATCAGCTTTAAGTACATAAACAAGCTTACTTGATAATACACTAATACTATCAATAGTTTTAGCGAGTAAACGATACGGAAAATAACAATAACCATCAGAATTATAACCATTATAAGGATTAGGCCATGAATAGCCCCAACTATTTACAATTTTTAATGCCCCTATTTCCCAATCCAACATATTTGTGTCCCCATCATGGTTTATATCCAAATCATTAGTAAACAATCCATCTTCGTTTAAATCATATTTAATATTGTCATTATATCCAACAAAAGTCATTGCGTGGTGACCTGAAGTAGAATAATTCCAATCTTTCATAATTGCCTTTCCGGCTTCAGCGCTCTCCGAGGATAAAGTATCATAAGAATAACCTTCCATATACGTAGAAAAACATGAAAGACCCCCAATTGTATCACCTTCATTATGATCATTTAACCAGTGTTTAAATATATCCAATCCTTCTGGAGTCCCTATTCCAATTGTATAATAGGAATCAATACGGTTATTCATTGCTGAATAATAATTATTATAACCAGTTACCCAGCGTGTAGGGTCTCCAGTCATACCTCCCCAATTTGGTACATTAGGGCAACCATTATCCATGATAATATCCCATCCATCAAAATACCAAGTGCCATTATAGGGATTACCATTATTTAAAAAATTATATGTATACATAGGAGTATACCAATTTTCTTCATAAAGTACATCATTAGCCGGTAAATCCCTTAAATAATTTATTTCATAAGTAAAAGTATACCCAACACCTGAAGCTTGTCCACAACTACCCCCAAATTGACCAAAAACAGGCCGCATGTAAATTTCTTGTGAATTATCAACAACTTCCGCAAAATCAGTAGCCGCTGCTTCAGAGGTTAAAGTCATTTTCGGTATCTGATCTATAATAGCTTGGATTTCTGGAGTGACATCAGGCACATCTCCAGCTATCCATGGATTACCATTGGGATCAGGATTTAAGTTAATAATTTGCGTTTTTCCAATAACACAAAGATTCATTATTAAAATTCCTATAAATAATGATATTTTATTCATAATTAAAATTTTTGTTTAATAAAATCATATTTCGTGAGCAATGATAAACACCATAAGATATCTGATACATATAAATACCAGAAGCTAATCCTAAAGCATTGAACTTTAACTGATTATTTTTTAATTGATCATTTCTCATAATACATTTCTTTATTTGGTTACCGAACAGGTCATAAATTGTAATTTGTACTTCTTCATAGCAGTTGGTAGGTAGAGTGTAATAAATAATAGTCTCTCCTTTGAAAGGATTCGGATAATTGTAAGTTATTATTTCTTTATTTTGATTTATTCCAGGTTGTAAAATCAATACAGTATTATTACTTCTATGAATTATCATATTATTACCCCATCCACTTAAGGAATATAGATGATTATCATTACCAAGAATTAGTTTTTCAACATTCCTATCCCCCATGCCTGAATCAATTATAATCCAGTTTTGACCACCATCAAATGAATAACGTATTGCTCCATAATATAAATCAATATTTGAACAACCAATATAAATCTCATCTTCTAAGCCTAAAACAAGCGAAGTAACAATATCATTATCTTTTAATGTTATCCATTCATTTGTACCGGATGGTAATTTATAAACGCCACCATGGTAAAGCGTGAAATGCCCACGAGTGCCTGCTATAAGATCATTGTTAGAATTAATCCCCAAAGAAGAAACATAATGATCAAACAGCCCAATATTTTCCCAATAATTTCCACTATCTATTGAGCAATATATTCCTCCACCATCTCCTGTCCAGCGTATAGATCCAGCATAAATAGTGTCAGAATAATTACCTGATATAGAAGTAATCATTTCAGTGTTAAATGATAAAGTTAAGACTTGCGTAATTCCCCATTCATTATTTTCTTTATGAAGTTTATATACCCCCCCCAGTTTCCAACAAAAATTGTATTTTCATTATAAACGTAAATAGCAAATCCACCAACATCCATATAATTAATTGTATCCCAAGTTTCGCCATTATCATTTGAATAAAAAACTCCTGGACCAACAGCAAAAATTTCATCAAGAGGCGAAATATGAATTACGTTGAATCTATATTCATTTAGAGTAGTTTGCTCCCAATTTAAGCCATAATTATCAGTTTTAAAGATGCCATTATTTGTACCAACAAAAATCTGTTCAGAAGAATTAGCATTAATTGAATAAATACTTTGATCCTCTGGCCCTTCTATTTGTTCCCAGAAATCCTGTGAATACGATGATTTGGCAATAAATGAGAAAATCAGTAACAGAAAAAAGAAAGAATAATTTTTCATGAAAATGTGGTATTTATTTGATTCGCATAAAAATACAACATTTATTTATGAAATGCAAAAATTCAAATCCCCGCTTTCGCGCATTGGCGTCAACCTTATTTTGTAATTACAGCACTTAAATCATTACAGCCCAGAACTTAGCTGTCATTCCGACTGAACATTTGGAGCGGGAGCGGAGTATGTGAGCGAAGGAATCCCCCATGCACGTAGCTTTCTCACAGGAGATTCCTCTGCTCATAAATCCAGTATCTCACTGTATTTTTCCCGTTTCCAGAGACTTGAATCAGAATCTTTTTCTTATTTTTTGACCGTTGAAAACGTAATTTCTTTTCAAGTGTCATTGATTAACTTGAAATGAGAAATTAGGAAGTCTAATCAGGAAGTTAAATAAGGAATAATCAATAAACAATAAGAAATGAAGAAGTTTTGCTTATGTTTTGGACGTCTCATCGTTCAGAACTGGAGCAGAGCTGGATGACCGGAATTCTTTCTTTACCGCAAACAAATAAGCATTAAAAAAAGCATAAAAAACAACTCCTGCCTGGCGCTCCAGCATCGACTCGAATAGAAAATTGAACCCAATGATCGCTAAAAATAGAAAATAAAGCAGGTTTCGGTTTTTCATAGCATTGATCATAGGAAGCAGTATATACAATGCCAATACCCAGAAGCCAATCACTCCAATTGATAAAAAAGTCTGAAGATATTGATTATGCGCATTAAGCTTAAGCTTCATCGCTAAAACAATATTCTCCTCCTTGTATTTTTTTAACAACTGATCTTTTACGTCTCCCGTACCAACGCCGAATAAAAAGTTATGCCGGATGATGTCGATTGTTGATTTCCAGACCAGGATTCTTTCACCTGAACTTTCTTTAGTGTCATTTTCTATGGCCCCTTCACTAACTACTGATTCTTTAGCCTCCAGAAACCGGTTAGTAGTGTTGGTGAAAATATAAAAGGATCCAATAAATGAAGCTGTTATCAGAACGATAAGAACTGCTCCTGCCAGGTATCGCTTTTTGAATACCAGGAGATAACCGGTACTGATGAATAATACCATCAACAGGCTTAATATTCCGGCCTTGGAACTTAACAGGATAATGATAATAAAAAAATAAAGGATTAATATGCCTGCAGTAACTTTCAGCCAGCCTGACAATTGAATTTTCTTTTCGATAAGAAAAAATAATAAAAAAGCGATACTTAAATTCAGGTACATAGAAAAATAGGAGGGATGGTGACTTAAAGAAAGGTTTTTGTAATAAAAAGCACTTAGCGCGTTTGATTCAAGAAAACTAATGGTTGAATAGAATAGAAAAATGAATGTGGAAACAATACAACCCGCAATAAAAGAGTAAAACAGAAAAAATATTTTTTTATCCTTGAAAATACGATCATCAATAGTGGCAAAGATAAGGGGAAATATCAACAGTGACATTTTAACTTCAAGGTCAAAAAAACCGTAATCACGGTTGTCGGAATAAAAGAGGCCTATCCAGTAGAGTAGATAAATGAATGAAAATGAAAGCAATAACCTGCGAACCGGAGATTGAAAGATGTTCTTTATTTTTTTTGGAAGCCTTTTATCAATAAGCCAGTTTATCAGGATCATAGCAATGACAAAAACAACAAGCCTGTCGTGAAGGGGCATGACAAACGCCAGGATCAAAAACAAACTTAGTGTAAGGCAGTCCCTGACATTCGTAAATTTTGATCTGCACGCTGTTAAAAGCATTTAATGACTCTTTTTAGTTTATTTCTGGCCTTGCAAAGGAGGCTTAGGTCCGGCTCGCTTAAGTAGCCACTGTACTCCTGGCCCATCTTAAGATAGTGGGTGTAAAAGGTCCGGGCAGTTATTCCCCATTTCATAACAAAGGTATCACTTCCTTTGTTTCTTTTTACTTTTTTTGTCGACTTTGCCCCAAAGTGATAAATTTTACTTCTTCCAACTCCTTTAAAGATCCGAACTCCTAATTTCCATAATTTCATCGAGAAATCGGGATCAGAATACATTCCGGGAGAAAATTCGATGCTTAGCCCACCAACAAGGTCCCAAATGTCTTTATGAACTAAACTTGGAGGCCAGGAACTACCATGCCAATCTGCCTTTTGTAAATTTTTATATTCTTCTAATAGCCTTTCCTCTGCAAAATTATTTGTGTCTGTCCCGTAGTCTTTGATTATTACAGGAGAATTAGGGTTATTGGAGGCATTAGCTTCAATCAATGTTCCTGATAAAAAAAAGTAATTATGACCTGTTTTTTCAATTTCCTTACTTAACTCCAGATCCCAGTCAGGGCATACATACATATCATCGTTCATGTAAACAACGTAATCAGTCTTGACCAATGACACGCTAATATTTACTGCATAACATATTCCAAGGTTCTCTTTTGAATGGAGATAATCGATTTCTTTTTGAGTTTTTATCCAGTTTAATGTGCCATCAATCCCTTCGTTAACAAATATAATGATCTGATGACCAAAGTACGAATTTTGCTGAATACTCCTTATGCACAGTTTTAAATAATCAATATTATTCCAGGTTGGGATAATGATTGAAAACTTCAGGCCTTTTTTGTTTACCCTGCTTTCTTTGAAAATTTTATTTGTCATAATAACTGCTGATTACATTCGTTTTTTGATCGCATTTATTCCATAAAACAGAAAGGAATAGAGCGATCTAAAAAGTCCGATATTTTCAATTTTATAATAGAGCCGCCATACCTGGAGTGCAGCTTTAATTTTATTTGACGACAGGGATTTATGATCTTTTCGGTATTTCACCAACACTTCATCAAGTCCACAGGCAAAAAACCCTTTTTTAAATAATGTTATCCATAACTGGGTATCTGACCGTGTTTTAATGTCCATAAAAGAAATGGATCCTGTTTGTTCAGTGTCGATTATGGCAGTGGAGAAGCCTATGATGGTATTCTTTAAGTAGTCGTTCAGGCTAAGCTTTTTCACCGAATGGATAACATGGTTCAATCGTGTACCATTCTCATTGATCAATTCATAGGAGGTAAAGGTAACCGGGGAATTATTTTTTTGCATAAAAGCAATTTGTTTTGCTAATTTTCTTCCATCCCAGATATCATCACTATCCAGAAAGGCAATATATCGCCCTTTTGCATGTTCCAGGGCTTTATTTCTTGCCATGGCCGCGCCCAGGTTTTCCGGTAATTCGATCAGTTTGATTCGGTGATCTTTTTTAGCATATTTTTTTACTATTTCCGGAGAATCGTCAGTTGACCGGTCGTCAACAATGATCATTTCCCAGTTTGTATAGGTCTGGGCAAGCACCGATTCAATTGCTTCGGCAATATACCGTTCATAATTATAAACCGGTGTGATAATCGAAACAAGTGTATTTTGGGATCCGGACATAATAACTGATTTTTCTCTGTGAAACTTTGTGTCTTCTCCGTGACTCTCTGTGTAATAGCTATTTCACAAAGTTACACCAAGAAGTCACAAAGCTACTCAAAGCCTAAAATTAGCAGTAGAAAGCATAATACATAAATGATATACAGCATGTTAAGTTGTTATTGTATTAAGTGCAAAATCTCTGATAAAAAAGATTTTCTTTTTAAGCCTTTAGATTAGTTTCTTGTAAACTCCAATCAGTTTTTGCTTTTCAATTTCCCAGTTATATTTTTCCAATACTGCTTTTCTGCCGTTTAAGCCCATTTGAGAAGCTTCCTTTTTATGTTGAAAAATATATTGAACGGCTTTTGCAATGACTTCAGGATTTAACGGATCGACACAAATGCCACATTTACAGCCTTCAACAATATTTTTCCAAAGAGGGAAATCAGAGGCAATTACAGGGATTCCGGCAGCCATGTATTCAAACATCTTAACCGGTAAAGCATCAATGTAATTGATAATGGGATGCAATGTCACCATGCCTGCAATCGACCGGTTCATTATTTCTTTGGCCATTTCTCTATTGGCAAATCCATATTCTATAACTTTTTCCCAACCGGGAATTTTTTTAAGATCGTTTTTATAATTTTCAGGTGAATAAGTGCCAGCAAGGTTAAGTGAAACACCGGGAAGCAAAGATAAAGCTTCAACCAATTCATTCAGACCCCTGACTTTTGAAATGCTGCCGATGTAACAAATTTCTTTCTTTCTTTTTGCCTCATCTATTGTTTTACCGGTCGAGGCAATAATTGGGAAATTATTTATATCCGTAACATTTTTGTTTATTAGTAAGAACCTGTCTCTGATAAAGGAAGTAGCGGTAATAATGTAATCTAATTTTTTACTGATCCGGTTTTCATAAAATTCAATTGGGTTTGAGATCACTTTTCTGAGGCCCTTATTGATCCAGTGTTTATTAACTATCTGCCTTGGCACATCTTCATGTGCATCATAAATTACTTTTTTGCCTCTTTTTTTTAACTTTTTGGCAATAAGTAATAACTCAGGATCATGTAAATGATAAGCCTTTGCATCAACTTCCAGTGCCTTTTTATATACTCTTTTTGTGGTGAATAATATTCTGTGAAATCTGGTTTTCGGTTTTCCAACATCATAAATATTGAAATTTTTCCTTTCTTCATCACCTTTGCCATCGGCCACAATTGCACAAACCTCGAACCCTTCAGAGGCAAGTGAAGGGATTTCATTCACAAAGATCCGTGTATCAAAACGGTTATGTACTGATGTTAAATGACAGGCTTGCATTATTCCTGAATTGTTTTTTTATAAAGATCAATAAATTTATTTCTGTTAACTGCTTTTGTCGCATGTAAGGAAATGAGCTCTCTATTTATTTGCGATACTTTTTTAGGATCCAGGCCCAAAGCCATTGAAAAAAAATCTTCGTTCAAATTATTGACCACAATGCCATTTGTGCCATGCTGGATCCATTCCCTATTGGCCGGCAAGTCAGATACAACCGGAATACATTCGGCTGACATAGCCTCGAGCAAACTGATAGCTGTTGCATCCGATTCAGGAATGGAAACAAATATCTTTGCCTTGTTATACAACTCATAATTGGAATTTTCATCAAGCCAGCCTGTAAATTCAACTCTATCGTCAATATTCAAACGTTGAACCAACAATTTTAAGTTTTCTGTTTCTTCTCCGTCACCTGCGATAATCAGTTTCCAATTTTCATTTTTTTTCCGGATAAACAGATTAAAAGAGCTGATGATATAATCGATCCGGTATAGTTTTTTGTGCAATCTGTTTGAGTAAATAATGGTTTCCTTGGGTCCTTTTTTATGAAAGTCCTCAATTCCGAAATTTGCCACGATCACTTCATGTTTTATCCTTTTGGCAAGTTCAACAATTCTTTGAGCAACATATTGTGAGTCGGCAGTTAAATAGGTGGCACTTTTCAGGTTATAAATAATCATTTTTTTAATCAAGATGCCTCTTTCAGGAGCAATAAGAACATCACTTCCCCACGCGGTTACAATAACCGGGATACCAGTGTTTTTATTTGCCCGGATTGATAAATATGCGATTGAATTCGCCTGGTGAACATGAATAACATCAGGTTTGAATTTTTTTATATGCCGTCTGATAACCCTGATGTTTTTTATTGCTTGAAATGGATTGCGAATAGAAAAATCACTTCTGACAGTTCTCACTGAATCAAATTCCGGACGGGAAATGTTAGTAATAAGCAGCATTTCATCGAAAGCCCCCTCGATAAGTTTATAATAGTTATATGTATGGACACTGCCAGGCCCTATAAGAAGGAGTTTTTTCATCTTTCGTTGGCCCACTGGTGATAGGTTTCTTTTAATGGTGGAAATTCTTCCAGAAATTTACGGTCAATGTCACGTGTATCTCCAATTACAACTGCCGGGTTTCCTTTCAAAACAGAAAAATCAGGAAAATCACCTTTAACATAACTAAAGGCAGAAACAATCGACCCTTTTCCGATTTTTGTATCAGGCATAATGACAACATGTGGTCCGATGAAAGTGTATTTGCCAATATATACTTCACCTTTAGTATATCCTGTATGATCAGTTGATTCAATATATTTATTACCATATAACCGAATGGCAACATGGCTGGAATGGGTTGTAATATTAACAAAGTTTGTAATTTGTGTTCCCTCCTCAATGGTAATATTATTACTTGCCTCAATAAAATTATGATGGCCTATATATACATTATTTTCGATCGTAAGGTTTTGCGGATGGTCAATATATGTAGAACTGCTAATCCTGACATTATGTAACATTTTTCCTTTGCTGTTTTTATATCCCCAAACCATTCTGGGTTTTATAAGTGTTGCAAATTTATTCCATATCCAATGCCTAAAATTCATAATTGAGTTAGTTATATTAATACGATTTATATAATTTCAGGTTTGCTATTCTGTAATACCAAATAAGTGCACCTATCATCAGAAAACTGCCTAAAGTACTCATAATAATAAATCCAAGACGAAAATCATGATTTAGTCCACCTATCACCATAGATACAACTTTAATAGTAATGTCTGCAAAAGTAAAATACATTGCTGTTTTTTGTTTGTTCATGATTATTGCCAGGCAGGATACCGGATTTACCATAAAGTTTAAAAATATCCAGGGCATTAAAATTTGGGCTATGTCGCCTGAGATTTTCCATTCTTCACCAAAAACAAAAGTAAAAATAGAGGGGGCAAACAGGAAAAGTAATACAAACATGGGGAATCCGATCAAGAACAGGTTTAAGTAGATTTTTTTGACCATAGGTTGTATTTCCCGTCCCTCTTTTAATGCTTCGGAAGCTTTTTGATAAAAAACCTGATAAATAGCATTTCCGATCAATCCAACAGGCGCTTTTAATATCCGGTATGCAAATGAATAAGATCCAAGAATAAGCTTAGAGAAGAAATACATGATCAGGTAAATGAGTCCATTATCCTGCAACGAGTCAATGAAAGCATGGGGGGTATTTATCCTTAAAAAATTTTTGTACCTGGTAGCATTTTCAATGATTTCTTTCCGTGTTACCTGGTTCTTGAAATGCCGGAGATTGGATATTGTACTCCAGGCCAATACCATCGCTGCCATGACATGGCCAAGGATATAACCCAAAATAAGCCCTGAAGAACCGGTTTTTGCAATACCCATTCCAAGGTTAGCTGTGACCGTAACCGATGACCGGGAAACCCGGCTGGTAGCATTCTTCCTGTATGTTTTATTTCTGGTCGACCAATAGTTGAAAGCCTGAAAGATACCTGAAAACAAGATAACTACAGGTAATAAGAAAAGCCAGGATTCAATTCCGGGCTCATCAAAGAAATCAGCAACGGGTTTTTTAAATAATAAAACCAAAATAAAAGTAATGAATGAAACAGCAAAAGCAAAGAGTAATGATAAAGCCAGAATATTGTAAGCTTCTCTTTCCTTTTTCGGCAGCATAATGGCCAGTTCATACCTACCGGTAGCAATAACGCTTAGAATAGCAGCAATTGACATGAACAGAGCCAGAACCCCAAAGTCGTCAGGTGTGTATAAGCGGCTTAGAATAGGGGATATTAATACCGGTATTGCCTGTGCAATAGCTGTACCGCTTGCCAGGGTCATGACATTTCTCAGGAATTCGGATTGTAAAAGTTTTTTGATCACACAGAATCGATTGGAATACTCATCAAAAGTACAAACTTTTATAAAATCTTTTTAGTGCATGTATGCAATGTAATGATCCGTCAGCTAATTCTGCTTTTCATTGTGAAGGAAATATGATAGCGGTCTGGTGATTTTATCAAAAACAAAATACTGATTCATGGTGAAGTCCCTTCCATCATTCAAAACTGAATAAAAACGATCCCTGTCATGCAGAAGGGGATCGCCTTTGTAATCCACCTCCCCATAGAATCCAGGTTTATAATAATTTTTCACTACATGTTGTTTTCCCGATTTTTCAATAAGCGTAATTATATGCATCGGTTGTGATGACGTGATGGAATCAATTATTTCAGGGTGCATGTCGTTTTTAAAAGCCTCAAAACGGATATTTTCAAACGAAGTAATGAATTGAAATAATGCCAGTGTATCATAATCGTCAATTTCATTGTTGCTCTTTACCGAAATCAGTGTGAGGTCTCTGTCATTTTTGTTTACAACTTTGTACGACCGGTCGGGCTGTGCCGGAAATTCTACAGTAACAGAAGCAATATTTTTTAATTTAGTATTAAAAACCGTATGGTCGCGCCAATCCGTCTCGAGCGTTCTGTATCTCGATGCAACAAATCCGCGAAATCCCGGCATATATACAATGAAAGGCTGTGTTGAGCCTTCTATTAGCATGTAAGTGCCGATATTGTTTTGAGTAACATGGCCAACATAATAAGTCCTGGTAAGCTTCTCATGCCGGAATAGCCTTATCTTATTAAATAGATTTATTCTGTATACCAATTGATATATTTCCACTTTAATAGCACTGGCAGCCATTACCTTGATAACCGTATTATGTGCAACATCAGATACAGGCTCCATTATGGCCAGATTAATCATTGTTTTTAGTAGTAAATCAACGCTTTCCTTGTGAGCCCTGTACTCTTCATTAACCGACCATTGACCTTGATCTGTTCGTTTCAATGTGACGCTGCGGTTATTTTTATCTGATAAAAAGATCATTGTTATATTGGCTGTATCATCAACTGCAAAATCAATTATTTCCTTTTTAATTGTGCTTTTTGAATTAGTTATTACAAGGAGGATAGCAACCAGCATCAACAGAGCCGCTATGGCAAATAATATGATTTTATTTTTCATATGGTTTATTTTTATACTTAAATAATCATTGTCTCAGTGTGAACCAAACCGACGGGACCCGTCGGTTCATGTTCGGTTCGTTTCATTTTTATTATTGGGTAAATTTTCTTTTTCGCAGACGGCTTTTAATGATTCCAAAGACAAGCACCAAAATTACCGGCAGTAGCGTGTTTAATAATTGCCATGAGAGTTTATGATTCTTTAGCCTGGTTTTATCAAGCAGCCTGAGTTTTACTTCCTTCGATCGGGAAATAATTAATCCTGAATCATCACACAGGTAATTCATGGCATTAAGGATAAGGTCACTGTTTCCAAAGCTTTGCCTTGTATATTGATCAAATCCAAGGGGAAGCGGATAGCCTTGAGCCACATGTAGTTGATTGCGAATGATATCACCATCGGCAATAACTATCATTTTATTTAATAGACTTACTTCTTTAAAATCGATTAAGCGGTCACCTTTGATCTCTGGTGTGATACGGTTTTCGAACACAGACTTAAAGCGGCCTTCTAAAAGCACGGCTACCGGAATATTAGCCATTCTGAAAAGTCGCTCATCCGGCTCTTCTTCTAATATTTTTAAGTCGATTAAAACCGGTGATTTAATTGCTCTTGAGTAAGGTGAAGTTGTTAGAAGTATAGTTTTTCTGACTTCAGGATTATTAATGGTATCGATACTGCTGATAAATGAAGTGGTAATGGCATTGAGATTATTTACGACAGGGTGGTTTGAGGTGGGTAATATGACCGGGAAATAAAACCAGGGTAAAAAATTGATTTGCGGCTGGTTATCAATGATGCCTGTAACGATTCTGATTGGAAGGGCATTCAAATCGAGAAGAAGATTAGGGTTTAAACGAACCCCATATTTAAAAAGCATATCATCAAGATTAAGGTCTCTGGCCAGGCCAAGTGTCTGGCTTGAAAGCTCCAGACTGTCCATTGTTGCATACACAGGATCGATCAGCCATAACACTTTGCCACCACGCATAATAAACTGATCAATAACAAATTTATCTATTTCACTAAATGTTGAATCAGGCTGTGCAATGATGATGGCCTCGTATCTGTTTTGTACGATCACTTTTCCGTCATGGGTGGTGTCACGGTGAGTCAGGCTGGAGACCTTACCATCAATCATCACCCGTTCGGTGTTATAATATTCGCTAAGTGTGTTGGTAATATCATGTACATAGATCTCTTCCAATTCGCCATGCCCTTCAATAAATGCTATTTTAGGTTTATTCCCTACAATTAGTTTTTTTATTACACTTGAAATGTTATACTCGAGTGCTTGGATGGAATTGTTGAGGATTGCCTCGGGCGGCATGCCAATCTGGCTTTGCAATAAATGAAGCGGTAACTCCCGCGATCTATAAGTTACCAACGCGCCGGGAAAAATAATTTTCTGCGATCTGCCATCATATGTTTTTACCTGAAGATCAGTGGGATTCAGTCCTTTGCGTACTAATTCCTCATAAAATCTGTTAACTTCTCCGGCAGTTCCTGCTTTGGATGGGTTGATAAAATCATACTGGATCTTATTGTTGTATGCCCTGAACTCATCCAGCATTTCCTTAGTTTCCCTGCTCAATCTTTTAAAACCTGCAGGGAACTCCCCTTCCAGGTAGATTTTAAAGTAGATAATGTCGTCAACCTCTTTCAGTAAATTTTTGGTTGCATTTGAAAGGGAGTATCTCTTTTCGGAGGTAAGGTCGAATCGAGTAAAAAGGTAAGACCCAATTATATTCAATAGCACAATGATAGTCAGGCTCAGCCCCAGCTGAATCAGGTTTACCCTCTTTATGTTCGCACGTTTATCTATCATTTCTTCCTTTCCCATTTTCTACTTTCCAGGCTGATTTTAGTCAATAAAATAAAGATGGCGATCACGCTTAAAAAGTATATGACATCACGGGTGTCGATAACACCACGGCTCATTGATGTGTAATGTGCATTTATTCCTAATGACTTAATGAAAAGATCAACATGTCCTAAAAGGTCAAAAGAATAAAAAAGGTCAAAACCTACATAGACAAATCCACTGATGAACACTCCGATAATAAATGCAATAATCTGATTATCAGTAAGTGATGATGCGAAAAGTCCGATAGCTACAAAGGCAGCTCCCAGGAAAAGCAGGCCAATATAGGACCCCCAGGTCCCTCCGATATCAATATTTCCGGGAGGTAAACCAAGGCTATATACTGAATAAAAATAAATAAGTGTAGGGAGTAAGGAAAAGACAACCAGTAATAAAGCTGCAAGGTATTTAGCCATGATGATTTGAAAGTCGGTGAGTGGCTTGGTTAACAGAAGCTCGATTGTGCCGGTTTTCCTCTCTTCGGCAAAAAACCGCATGGTAATAGCTGGAATGAGGAACAGAAAAACAAAAGGGGCAATAACAAATAATCCATCCAGGCTCGAATAGCCGTAATCAGGAATGTTAAAGGATACTGGGAGGACCCAAAGAAATAATCCATTGATCACCAGGAAAACCATGATTACTAAATACCCGGTCAATGAATTTAGAAAACCATTAATTTCTTTTTTTAGCAAGGCCCACATAATAATTTTCCCAACTGTTATTTGAATTCAACTCTGACTATTTCATCCAGGTCCATTCCTAGCAGGCTGCTGGCATTTCCTTTGTTCATGGCAATCTCAAGAAAACCTGTTGAACCGAAAATAGCAAGCATTTCACCAGCAGGAACATCACTATAAGAGTCACAAATGGTATTGATAACATAACCTGGCGTCCGAAAGGTGATTTCAAACTTTTTCCCGTTACGTATTTTATTAAATTGTTTTTCGGTGATGTTGGTTATGAGATTTTCAAAAGAATCGATGTAAATTACTTTTCCCCGAATAATATTTTCTTCAACAACCGGTTTAAACGAAATTCGTTCATTAAGCTTGGTTTTGATAGTTCCCAGATCTTCTGGTTTACCTGTGTTAGCAATGTGAATGGCAGCTTTAACAAAAACGTCCCGGGATGAGAAAGTAAAATAATCAGAGTCCTGAAAAATTTCCAGCTCCACAATTTTTGTAGGTTCTCCATCCATAACAAGAGGGAAAATTCCATTATCGGCTCCAATGAAAAAATGTTCATCGTATTCAACAACAGTATGGGGTGTTTCAATGGAGGCTTCTGAGTTGATGGCAATGATATGAATGGTTTTTGGAGGAAAAGCCTTGTAACTGTTTTTTAAAATAAATGATGCCTGGTTAATGTCAAAAGGGGGTATATCATGAGATATATCAACAATTACAGTTTCAGGAAGCTGTTTCAGGATGGTGCCTTTAACACTGGCCAGGTAGGGGTCTTTACACCCCCAGTCGCTAATTAGAGTGATGATTGGCATGAAATTATACCTAAAGAAATAAACTTGTTTTTTACCGAACTAAATTTCCACTATTTTTGTAGTCTTCAAAATTACACATTAAAGCATAACTTTTTGAATTTATTCGTAATTTTGATTTATTATCAACAAAAATTTATCAATAACTTTCTTATGACTGAACAAACTTTTAGCATTGAAGCTTATAATCCTGTTGACATTTATGGTGTAAACGATCGCAATATAAACGTCATAAAGTCGACCTTCCCGAAACTGAAGTTTGTGGTTAGGGGCCAGTTAATAAAAGTAATGGGGGAAGAAAATGAGATTAAGTCTTTTGACAAGAAGTTCTCCCTCATACTGATGCATTATGAAACCTTTGGCAAATTACTTGAAAATGATATTCAACAGATACTTCAATCAGAAGATTATAACGATTCTTTTAACAATCAGCCATCCAATGGCGTTTTAGTGCACGGCCGACATGGAATGCTCATAAAAGCACGTACTGTGAATCAACATAAAATGGTTGAAAGTATCGAAAAAAACGATTTGGTCCTTTCCATAGGACCGGCAGGAACAGGGAAGACTTATACGGCGGTTGCTCTTGCGGTTAGAGCCTTAAAAAATAAAGAAGTGAAGCGGATCATCCTTGCACGACCGGCTGTTGAGGCAGGTGAGAGTCTTGGTTTTTTACCAGGTGATCTTAAAGATAAGCTTGATCCTTATCTCCAACCATTGTACGATGCCTTAAGGGATATGCTCCCTCCTCAAAAACTGCTTACTTTTATTGAAGACGGGACCATTGAAATTGCCCCTCTGGCATTTATGAGAGGGCGAACACTGGAAAATGTTTTTGCCATTTTGGATGAGGCCCAAAATACTACCAAAGGCCAGCTTAAAATGTTTTTAACAAGAATGGGAAAATCTGCAAAATTTATGGTTACAGGCGATATTACCCAGATCGACTTACCTAAACATCAGGAGTCAGGGTTGATACATGCTATGAAAATCCTGCAAGGGGTAAAAGGAGTTGATTTTGTAATGCTGGATGAGCGGGATATCATCAGGCATAAGCTTGTTTCCAGGGTGTTAAGAGCTTATGAGGGGGATGTCGGTAGCCGGTAGACAGGTCGAAGCGAAGATCCCGATGAACGAAGGTTATCGGGAAGACGAGAGACAGAAGACGGAAGACGGGAAACGGGAAACGGGAAACGGGAGACAGGAATCAGGAAACAGGAGGACGAGTCAGGGATTGAATAGCCCCGGATGACTAGCCCCGGACTTCAGTCCGGGGGTGAGAGAGAACCCAACCTCCCCCTCCCTTGCCCCGTTGTCTCGAATGGAGAAAAAAGAGAGAAGAGAGAAACGAAAAACGAAAGGTAAGAAAAGGGAAAACGGGAAACATAATAACAACTAATTAGATTTGAGAATATGGAAGATGCAATTATCAATACAAATTTTCACCTGCCCGGGCAAAAGGAACTTTATGTTGGAAAAGTAAGGGATGTTTATTTTATTCAAGACAAATATTTGCTGATGATTACCACCGATCGGATATCTGCTTTTGATGTGGTTTTACCAAGAGGGATTCCATACAAGGGGCAGGTATTGAACCAGATCGCCGGAAAGTTCCTTGATGCTACGGAGGATATTGTTCCAAACTGGAAAATTTCTACCCCGGACCCTATGGTTACATTTGGCAGATTATGTGAGCCTTTTAAGATTGAAATGGTGATTAGAGGTTACCTGACCGGACACGCGTGGAGAGAATATAAAGCCGGGAAACGAAGTATATGTGGCGTTCCTATGCCTCAAGGAATGAAAGAAAATGAAAAATTCCCGGCCCCTATTATAACACCAACAACAAAAGAAACTGTTGGACATGATGAGGATATCTCCAAAGAAGATGTTATTAGGAAAAATATTATATCTGAAGATGAATATGAGCAACTTGAGAAATATACCTATGCCCTGTTTGAGAGAGGATCCCGGATTGCTGAGAAAATGGGGTTGATACTCGTCGATACAAAATATGAATTTGGGAAACAAGATGGAAAAATATTTCTGATCGATGAGATACATACACCTGATTCGTCCAGATATTTTTATCGTGCAGGGTATGCTGAGCGATTAAATAATGGGGAGCCACAGAAACAACTTTCCAAAGAATTTGTAAGGGAATGGTTGATGGAGCGAGGGTTCCAGGGAAGGGAAGGGCAAAAAATTCCCGTGATGGATGATGATTTTGTCAGCCTGGTGTCAGATCGTTATATTGAATTGTATGAAAAGATCACAGGTGAACAATTTATAAAATCTGATATTACTGATGTTATTGAAAGGGTTGAATATAATGTTAACATGTTTTTAAGCGCCTACACCCGATGAAAGTTCCTTTTTCCCCTCCACGTGTTGATCAGAAGACCATTGATGCGGTTACAGAAGTCCTGAAATCAGGTTGGATTACAACAGGGCCAAAAACAAAACTATTTGAAAGAAGACTTACGGATTACACCGGCTGTAAATCAACGTTGTGCGTAAATTCCGGGTCGGCAGGCTTAGAACTTGTTCTTCGTTGGTTTGGGGTAAAAGAAGGTGATGAGGTTATTGTACCTGCGTATACTTATGCGGCAACAGCCAATGTTGTAGTCCATTGTGGTGCATTGCCCGTAATGGTGGATATTGGTGATGATTTTAATATTTCAGCATCGGCCATTGAAAAAGCAATTACAAAAAGAACAAAAGTTATTATGCCTGTCGACCTGGCTGGTTTTCCTTGCGATTATGAGAAGATCATGAGCCTGGTTGAAAAAGATTCTATTAAGCAAATGTTTTTGCCTGAAACAGCTATCCAGAAAAAATTGAACCGGATTTTAATGCTTTCTGATGCTGCTCATTCTATCGGTGCAGGTTATAAAGGCAGAAAGTCAGGAACACTTTCCGATATCGCTGTGTTTTCTTTTCACGCTGTAAAAAATCTTACAACAGCCGAAGGGGGTGCGATTTGCCTTAACCTGGGTAACGATTTTGACAATGAAAGACTTTATAATGAACTGAATATTAAATCTTTACATGGTCAGACCAAAGATGCGTTGGCAAAAACACAACCGGGGAATTGGAAATACGACATAATTGAGCCGGGATATAAATGTAACTTTACTGATATTCAGGCAGCCATGGGGCTTGTGGAGCTTGAACGGTACGATGATGATATGCTGGTGCGGCGTAAAGAGATATTTGATCGTTATACCAGCCGGTTCTCAACATACGATTGGGCACAAACTCCTGTTTATGAAACAAAAGATAAAAGATCCTCTTTTCATGTTTACCTGTTACGGATCAGGAATATTAAAGAGGAAGAGAGAGACCGGATTATTCAAAAGATATTTGAAGAAGAAGTTGCGGTGAATGTCCATTTCGTTCCTTTACCTATGATGACCTATTATAAAAACAGGGGTTATGATATCAGGAACTTTCCTGTTGCGTTCAATAATTATTCCCGTGTTATCAGCTTGCCGGTTTTTTACGATTTAACAAACGCCCAGATCGAGGAAGTGGTTGACGCTGTTGTTGGTGCTGTTGAGTCGTTGAGGAATTAGGCGATTGTCAATTGTCGGTTGTCGATTTTCGATGTGATTTTCGATGATTTTTCCTGATTTTTTATTTCTTATTGGTTATTTCTTATTCATCTTCCTGATTAAATTTCCTGATTTATCATTTCAGATAAACCAATGAAGAGGAATTAGGTGATTGTCAATTTTGGAAAGAAAATTTAATTAAAAAGGCTGTGTTAATAGTCCTGCTAGGATGAGTTTGAACAGCAAGTGGTAATATTTCACAAAACCTTAATATCACTTTAATCCCACAAAAAAATTGAACATCGACAATTGAAAATTGACAATCGACAATAAAAATGGATGCCGCATCGAGCGACAACTTTTTTTGTGGGTCACTTGGATAGAAAGGAATTAGGCGATATTCTTGTTTCTTATTAATATTCCTGTTATTGTCAACATAACCACATATTGAAAAAATATTATTTATTATCGATTACTTTCGACATATTTACGTGTATTTGTCGATCATAATCACCAGAATGATTAAAAGAACACTCGAAGAGCTAATCCATAGCAGGTTTTTTACTGGAAAAACCATTCTTTTACCTGGTCCGAGGCAGGTTGGAAAAACGAACTTGGTGAGAAGGCTGCTACAGAAGTATAATAATAAAACCCTTTGGTTAAATGCCATTTAATACCATTTAATTTTCCCGGTTAACCAGATTAACCATAACAATTCTCGTGGAAGTGTCGGGCATTTTTAAAGTGCCTGACACTTGTGTTGAGATGCCAGAGGCATCGAATGTCTATAGGAAACAAAATGGTGAGAAAAATATGACCCCGGCCGGGGTCATATGCAACCTTTAACGCTCTGTTTGCTATAAATATACAAACCCTCTGGGTTTAATACGAAGCAAATGATCAGGTCCCTTTGCGAAGGGTAATGTTTCTTTCCGTGATTTTTGTACGGCCACAAAATCTTTTCTGTAACCATTGATTTCCGTTGGGTTGGTTTATATTTTGAGTGCTGCATTTTTTAATTTTTGTTCCCTTCTAAAAAAAATTAATTATTTTTCTAAAAAATTTGTATTATGAACATAAGTGCATTACCTTTGCAGCGAATAGTAAATATAAATGAATTATGGCCAGGCCGGAAAAGGAAAGAATTATTCATAACCCTCCCATGTTTTCAGAGTTTAAACCTGTTGGGGTTGCCGGAAGATCATTAAAGCAAACTAAACTCTCGCTGGATGAATATGAAGCTTTCAGATTAGCTGATTTTGTTGGCTTACCGCATATTGAAGCAGCGGACGAAATGGAGATTTCACGTTCAACTTTTACCAGGCTGATTGAAAAAGCGAGAAAAAAAATTGCTGACTTTATTATTCAGGGGAAACTCTTAACAATAGAAGGCGGAAATGTGCATTTCAGAAATAATATTATTCGCTGCGTGGATTGTGGGTATATGTTTGAAATAAGTATAGAAAATGCATTTACGGAATGTCCTGCTTGTAAATCCCAAAATTTAATAAACCTTGCGGGAGGGTTTGGACATGGTAGATGCTGTACTAATAGAAACTTTAAAAAAGGAGGTAATTATGCCAGGAAGAGACAAAACAGGGCCTGAAGGAATGGGCCCGCTAACAGGAAGGCAGATGGGACTTTGCGTTGGGAATGATCGAAGTACCTTCTCAAATTTGGGAAGAGGGTACGGAAGAGGATTTGGCCGTGGGTTTGGCCGAGGGTTCGGTTATGGAAGAGGATTGGGAAGAGGATTTGGATATGGCCGTGGATATTTTTTTGATGAAACTGCCCCAAATGTTAAGGAGAAGACTGTAATCGAAAATGAGATCAGGGTTCTTAAAGACCAGGTGTCATCATTAGAGGAACAGCTTAAAAAAGTTGAAGGAAAAGAGTAATCATTTTTTTTACACTTTTCCTCCCCCTATTCCTAACCCTTTTCCCCACGGGGGAAGGGGGATGAAGAAATTGACAAATCCTGCCCCCCGTGGGTAAAGGGGATGAAAAGTTGATAACTCCTTCCCCGTGGGGAAGGTTGGGAAGGGGGAATTTAATTACACACTTGATTCTAGAATCAAATCTAAATTATTAACTAAAAAAATGATAAAATGAATAATTTCGGAAGAAATATTAACCCAGGCGGCGGAAGAGGCTTGGGACGTGGCGGTGGCCGTGGCCGAAATAAAGGCGGTGCATTTGGCGTAGGCGGTTATTGTGTATGTGCAAAATGCGGTGCAAAAGTCCCACATCAACAAGGGGTGAAGTGTACAACACTTAAATGCCCCGAATGTGGGAAAACTATGATCAGAGAAGAATTGTTAAATAAATAATAATTTACAATGAATAAATTATTTGCTATTCCCACTATTGATGGGAATCTTTGTGCTCATTTTGGCCACTGCGAAAAATTTGCAGTAGTTGAGACAGAAGACCAGAAAATCTTAAATCTTAAATTTTTTAATCCACCGATACATCAGCCCGGTACCTATCCGCGATTTTTAGCTGAACTTGGTGTTAGTACTATCATTTCAGGAGGGATGGGAATGAAAGCACAAGACCTGTTTGCGCAAAATAATATAGAGGTATTTATAGGTATTAATTCTGAAAATCCGGTAAAACTTGTTGAACAATATTTGGCTAATCAACTTGAGAGCGGAGAAAACCTGTGTGATCATTAAGATTTAATGAGATGAAGATTGCTATTGCAAGTGGAAAAGGAGGGACCGGAAAAACAACATTGGCAACTAATCTGGCAAGTTACCTGGCGGAAAAAGAGGAGGTAGTTTTGACGGATCTCGATGTAGAAGAGCCAAATTCAGGATTATTCATTAATGCTGATTTGGTTAAAAAAGAAGACAAATTCAAAATGATACCTGAATGGATTGAGGATAAGTGTACGTTATGCGGAATTTGTCAGAAGGTTTGTAATTTTCATGCAGTGATCCAACTGGGAACTCAAATTTTGGTCTTCCCTGAATTGTGCCATAGTTGTTATGCCTGTTCGGAATTATGCCCAACAGATGCTTTACCAATGATTCCACAAAAAATGGGCGAGCTGAGTCATTACCATAGAAATAAACTTACTTTTATTGAAAGCAGGCTTGAGATTGGCCAGGAACAGGCAGTACCGCTAATTTCCCAGACGCTTGATTATGTTGACCGTCATTTTCCAAATGAAATAATTAAACTATACGATGCACCGCCGGGGACTTCATGCCCGGTGATTGAAGCAACAAAAGATGCTGATTTTGTTATTCTGGTTACAGAGCCAACCCCTTTTGGACTGCATGATCTAAAACTGGCAGTGGAAACAATGAAGGAGTTAAAGAAGGAAACAGGCGTGGTGGTTAATCGTTTTGGTATTGGCAATGATGATGTACTCAGGTATTGTAAAGAGGAGAATATCCCAATTCTTGCAAAAATCCCCAATAGCCGTAAAATTGCTGAGCTCTATTCTTCAGGTGAATTAATTTACAGGAAACTCCCTGAAGTAAAACAACAGTTGGATGGAATTATAGAGCATATATTATGAAAGAGATAGTTGTTATTTCAGGGAAGGGGGGCACGGGGAAAACATCTGTAACTGCATCGTTTGCATATTTGGGTGGAGAGGAAACCGTTGTAGCTGATTGCGACGTTGATGCTGCAGATATGCATCTTCTTTTACAACCCGATTTTTCCAAAGCAGAAGATTTCTACAGTGGCGAGGTTGCCATAATTAATCAGGATGAGTGCATTAAGTGTGGTAAATGCGCTGAGGTTTGTCGTTTTGACGCCATTCCTATTATAGATACTCAATACATAGTTCAACCGTTAGATTGTGAAGGATGTGGCTATTGTGCACGTGTTTGCCCAACGAATGCTATAACAAACGAAAGTCAAAATGTTGGCCAGTGGTATATTTCGAACATCAAAACCGGCAGCGTAATGGTACATGCAAAGCTTGCCATTGGTGCAGATAACTCAGGAAAGCTTGTTGCAAAAGTGAAAAACGAAGCCAAGCTGCTTGCAAAAAACAGAAATAGTGATTTTATCATTATTGATGGTTCCCCGGGAGTTGGTTGCCCTGTTGTTTCATCCCTCTCAGGAGCCAACTTTGTGGTTCTGGTGACCGAGCCTTCGGTTTCTGGTTTGCATGATCTAAAAAGGGTATACAAACTGGTTAAAAAGTTTAATATCAAAGCAGGTTGTATAATCAATAAATTCGATATCAATGAAAATGTGACAAAAGAGATTGGGGAATTTCTTAAAAAAGAAAATATTGCCCATATTTCAAATTTGCCCTATGATGATAATTTTACAAAAGCAATGACAGTCGGGCAGACAATTGTTGAATTTGATAAAGGCCAATTACAAACAATTTTAACAGAAAGTTGGAGCAAAGTAAAACAATTGACAATTAATAATTGACAATTGACAATTAGTAAAAATTAATTAAAAGAATTGAAATGAAAATAGCATTCACAGCAAAAGGAACAACGTGGGATTCTATGATGGATCCACGCTTTGGAAGAACAGAATTTTTTCTCGTTTATGATGATGAAACTGATGAATTCACACAGTTTGATAATAGGGACGTCGAAGGTGTAGCACATGGTGCAGGCCCTCAAACAGCCCAAAAGTTGTTTGAATTGAATCCCGGCCTATTAATTACAGGAAATGGGCCCGGGGGTAATGCGGCAACAGTTCTGGAAAGAGCCGGCATTAAAATATACATAGGCGCAGGTGAAATGACTGTTAAAGAAGCTTATGAAGCGTATAAAAAAAATGAATTGAAGGAATTCTAAGCAGATGAAACTAACATGAACCGACGGGTTAACCTGTCGGTTTGATAGCCGGTTCATAGTTTTCTTTATAAATGAGGAAATGAAAAAAGTATTCTATTTCTATATTGATGGGTTTAAAAATATGTCGAGGCATAGCGTAAGGCTATGGATCATAATATTGGTAAAACTATTCATTATACTTTTCGTCTTAAGAATATTCTTTTTCCCTGATTTTTTGAATTCAAAATTTGAAACTGATAAAGAAAAGGGTGATTATGTGTTTGAACAATTAATAAATAATTAAATGATGTATTATGGATCATTTTGATATTTCTCTGGTTGATTGGTCACGGGCTCAGTTTGCCCTGACAGCAATGTACCATTGGATTTTTGTTCCGCTTACTCTGGGCTTGTCATTTATTGTAGCTTTTATGCACACGATATATTACAGAACAAGAGATGAAAAGTGGAAGAAAATGACAAAGTTCTGGATGAAACTGTTCGGGATAAATTTTGCGATCGGCGTTGCGACAGGGATTATCCTTGAATTTGAGTTCGGAACAAACTGGTCGAATTATTCCTGGTTTGTAGGCGATATTTTTGGAGCTCCTCTTGCCATAGAGGGAATCCTGGCCTTTTTTCTGGAATCAACATTTATTGCCGTAATGTTTTTTGGCTGGGACAGGGTGAGTGAAAAATTTCATATGGTTTCTTCCTGGTTGGTGGCTTTCGGCTCTAACTTGTCAGCATTATGGATATTAATTGCCAATGCATGGATGCAAAATCCTGTCGGAATGAAATTCAACCCGGATACGGTAAGAAACGAGATGGTTGATTTTTTTGAAATTGCACTCTCTCCTACTGCGGTGTTTAAGTTTTTGCATACAGTATCTCAGGCGTATATAGTTGGTGCCTTATTTGTTGTTGCAGTGAGTGCCTGGTATATTTTAAAAAACAGGCATTTGCTTTTTGCAAAAAAAAGTATTTTGATCGCTTCAGTATTCGGATTGCTTGCTTCGCTATTCGTTGCTTTCACAGGCGACAGCTCTGCTTATGATGTAGCACAAACACAACCAATGAAACTGGCAGCGATGGAAGGATTGTATGATGGAGAAGAAAAAGCTGATTTGAATGCTTTGGGATTTTTGAATAACGAAAAGAACAATAGCAATTTTAAGGGAGTAAGATTACCGGGTTTATTATCAGTACTTGCATTTAAAGATGTTAATGCATTTGTTCCCGGAATCAACGACTTAGTTAACGGGAATGCTGAGCAGGGTATACTCCCGGCTGAAACCCGGATGAAAAAAGGGAAAATATCAATTCAGGCCCTGGCTGATTATAAAAAGGCTAAAAATGAGGGTAATGAAGAGATGACCAGCCTGAAATTAAAGGAGTTCGAAGAAAATTACAGCCATTTCGGATATGGGTATTTTGAAAACAAAGAAGATATTGTTCCGAATGTCCACCTGACCTTTTACTCGTTTCATATTATGGTTGGACTTGGCTTGTTTTTCATCCTATTGTTTGCCTGGCTTCTGTATGCAAGCCTGAAGGATAAGATTGGAAAAAGCAAATTGCTTTTGCGTATATCCGTTTGGTCTTTCCTTTTTGGATTAATCGCTTCTGAATTGGGATGGGTAGTGGCTGAAGTTGGCCGCCAGCCCTGGACGATTCAGAATATATTACCGGTTGGTGTTTCCACTTCACATCTTAGTGTTGGTTCTGTCCAAACAACATTTTTTATTTTTTTAGCACTTTTCACCATCTTATTAATAGCAGAAGTTAAAATTTTAATCACCCAAATAAAAAAGGGTCCAGAGGAAGGAGGAAGCCATGTTTAGTAATTTATCTTATCCGGTTTTACAAGCTTATTGGTGGATTATCGTATCATTATTGGCTGCCCTTCTGATTTTTTTAATGTTTGTTCAAGGTGGGCAAACATTAATAAGGCAATTAGCTAAAAACGATAAAGAACGTTCTTTATTAATTAACTCCATCGGGCGAAAATGGGACCTGACTTTTACAACCCTTGTGACTTTCGGAGGAGCTTTTTTTGCTTCATTTCCTTTGTTTTATTCAACCAGCTTTGGGGGTGCATACTGGGTGTGGATGCTTATATTATTTAGTTTTATAATTCAGGCTGTTTCTTATGAGTATCGCACAAAAGCAAACAATTTCCTGGGCCGTAAAACGTATGATACTTTTCTGTTTATCAACGGTTTATTAAGCACCATTTTAATAGGTGTAGCTGTGGGAACCTTTTTCACCGGTTCAGAATTCTCTGTTGATAAAATGAATATCACAAATGTATCTGATCCGGTTATTTCTCGCTGGGAAACAGCCACCCATGGGCTTGAAGCAGCATTTAACATTACTAATTTATCACTCGGGCTGGCCGTGTTTTTCCTGGCCCGGGTTTTGGCAATGCTCTATTTTATAAATAATATCGATCATTCCGAAATCATTCAACGTGCAGCTAAAACAGTGAAAATATGTAGTGCTGCATTTCTTGGATTTTTTTTATTATTCATTGATTTGATATTGACACGAGAAGGATTTGCTGTTGATCCTGATACGAAGGTGGTATTTCTGGAAAAATTCAAGTACCTGCATAATCTTTTAGAGATGCCATTAGTGTTGATCCTCTTGTTGGCAGGTGTTGTAGGGGTATTATCCGGCATTTTTCTTGGGGCTTTTAAAATTTCATCAAAAGGAATTTGGTTTGCTGGAGCTGGAACAGTATTAACGGTCTTTTCAATTCTAATGCTGGCGGGTCTTAATAATACGGCCTTTTACCCATCAACTTTTGATCTGCAAAGTTCATTGACCATTCATAATGCCTCCTCAAGTAAATATACGCTTACTACTATGAGTTATGTTTCTTTATTAGTCCCTTTTGTAGTAGCATATATCTGGTACTCCTGGAAATCATTGAATAAACAAAAAGTGAATGAAGCTGATATTGAAAATGACACAATGAAGTATTGATACATAAAAAATAAAAGACCATGAACTATTTAGAATCAATAATTTGGCTTATTGCCTGGCCCTTGTTAATCATCATTGCGTTTCAGCTGATAAGGTATCTGCTTAAAAAGAAAAATTATCAATAGAATTTTGATGTTTGATGGAAGGGGTGTGTAAAATTTAAACTCTATAATTATGAAATTGTTAATGATCTATATGACTGATTTTTCTTTTAAACCTACGATTAAAACAATTGAATCGGCAGAGGATTTCTCAGAAGAAAAAGAATATAAAAACATTCAGGCTGCCTTTATTCATGTTGAAAAAGAAGATGAGGAAAACGAAACAGCTGTTAAAAAGAAGTTATTGAAAAACCTGAAATGGATTGCAGGTAAGAACAATACAAAAAAAATAATTTTACACTCTTTTGCTCATTTATCGGAAAGCAAAGCAGAACCTGAATTTACAAAATCATTATTCGACAATATTGATGAAAGGCTAACAAGTTCAGGATTTGA
>JAGLWB010000387.1 GCA_023133655.1 Bacteroidales bacterium | reverse complement strand
CCATTTTTTATGACTGCTTTTTTAATTTCTAAAGCAATAATAGGATGATTCTCGGTTGTATTCGAACCAGTTAAATAAATGACCGAAGCATAAGCTATTTCATCAATTGAGTTAGTCATTGCTCCGCTCCCAAAAGCTTGTGCTAATCCGGCTACAGTTGCGGAATGGCATAAACGGGCACAATGGTCAACATTATTGGTTCCTAAAACTGCCCGTCCAAATTTCATTAAAAGATAATTTTCTTCATTTGTACACTTAGCAGAAGAAAGAACCGCTAAACTATCACTTCCATTTTCTTTCTTGATTTGACTAAATTTATCACTAATCAATTTAAGTGCATCTTCCCAGGTAGCTTTTTCCAATTTCCCTTTTTTTCTAATCAACGGTGTTGTTAAACGATCCCCTCTATGAATGTAATCATATCCAAATCGTCCTTTTACACAAAGATTAATTCCGTTTACTACGCTATCAGAATTGGAAGTTACTTTTACCACCTTTCCATTTTTTACATTAAAATCAAAATTGCAGCCACAACCGCAATAATTACAAGTCGTTTTTACTTTTTCAAATTCCCAAACTCTGCCTTTACCTTGAGCTGCCTTATCAATAAGTGCTCCAACAGGGCAAACTGCTACGCATTGACCACAGGAAACACATTGAGAATAATCAGGATTATCCACTGAATCAACTGTCATCTTAGTTTCATGGCCTAATTTATCACCTAACCCAGCAATTATTCTAGTATTTGTGCCTCGATAACCAACGCCAATTGCCTTAGATTGTTGAACTTCATTACAAACCTCAACACATCGACGACAAAGAATACATTTATTCAGATCTCTTAATATAAAGGGATTACTTTCATCTAAAGGTAATTCTTTATCAATTCTGCCAAATCTTGATTCTTTTATTCCCAACTCGTATGCTAAATCCTGCAAATCACAATTACCATTCTTCTCACAGGTCATGCAATCAAGAGGGTGACGATTTAACAATAATTCCAATATAGTTTTACGTGTTTTAATGACTCTCTCGCTATGAGTATGAATAACTAAACCTTCTCTTACCGGGTATACACAAGATGCAACCAATGTCGGAAAGCCTTCCATTTCTACCACACATATCCGACATGACCCAGGATAATGATTGATCTTCGGCATCGCACAAAGAGTCGGAATTTTTATTCCTGCTTGTTTTGCTGCATTTAGGATAGTGGTTCCCGCCTCTACCATTATTTTTTTATTATTGATAGTGATTTGGACCAAAGACATCACCTGTTCCTCCTTTTTTATTTTTTTCCTCTTTCATAGTGATTTTATTTCAATCCTTTCTTTCCATTTTAATCCTCACGGTATTCACAACGTAGACATCTACTGCTTTCCCGACAGGCAATTTCCTTATTCCAAGTTTTTTCTACCTCATTGTATATTCCTCTCTCCTTAACAGGAATAAGGCAATCCTTTGAACGCATAAATTCCACTGGTTCCGCTTCAGGATCAAACTCTACATCTACTGGATCTTCCACTCTCCAAGGATAAATCCTTTTCTTTCCAGTTAAATAAAAATCGATCACTTCGGCTGCATTTTGAGCTTCTCCAATAGCCTCTACAACCGTTGCCGGCCCTAAAGCTACATCTCCGCCAGCAAAAATATCTTTACTTTTAGTAATGCCTTTTATTGTAGGAATGGTGTTATTCCGATTAAGTTGGATTTTTTCTCCTTCTATAAAATCGCTAATCGCAGGTTTTTGTCCAATGGATAAAATTAAGCAATCAATTTTTCTTACAAAAGATGAACCTTCAATTTCAATAGGTCGACGTCTTCCTGATGCATCATAATCTCCCAATCTCATATTGACTAATTCAACTTCCAAGTAATCTTTCTGAGATTTAATTGATTTAATATTTTGTAAAAGGTAAATTTTTACACCTTCTCTTTCAGCTTCATTGATTTCTGCTTCATCAGCAGGCATTTCTTCTCGTGTTCTTCGATAGGCAATAGTAACATCTGCTCCTAATCTTTTAGCAGTTCTGGCAGCATCAATTGCTGAATTGCCACCGCCAATGACCAGAACTTCTTTTCCAATTTTTAATTCTTCCTGTTGATTAAATTTAGAAAGAAATTCCAAACCATTTAATACTCTTGGATCCTCTAAATTATCTATTCCAGGCATGACAGAATTCCAGGCACCGGCTGCAACATAAAAGGCTTTATATCCTTCGTTTCTTAACTGATCCAAAGTAATATCTTTTCCAATCCGCAAATTGGTTTTAATATTCACGCCATAATCTACCAAGGCTTGAATCTCTTTTTCCACTATATTCTTCGGTAAACGGTAGGCAGGAATAGCATAAGTTAACATTCCTCCGGCCTTTGGTTGAGCTTCAAATACTGTCACTTCATACCCAAGCATAGTTAAAAAATAAGCATTGGAAAGTCCCGAAGGTCCACCTCCTATAACCGCTACTTTCTTTCTATTCAGTGTTTGTTTTTCCGGAAAACATTCTAAATAATTATCAACTTTATCTGCCATAAATCGCTTGACAGCACAAATGTTAACTTCCTCATCAATGTCTTTTCTCCTACATCTTGATTCACAAAAAGCCGGACATACTCTTCCACATACCGCAGGGAAAGGATTATTTTTTAAATGAGCCTGCATCGCTTTTTTATAATCTCCTACTTTGGTATAAGCTAAGTATGCTGTTACATTGACTGAGGCAGGACAGGAATTGGAACACGGTGTGTACACTAATTCCGCACACACTCCAGCCCTACATTTTTTATCTTTGATATGTTCAACATATTCATCTCTGAAATATCTAAGGGTAGATAAAACGGGATTAGGAGCAGTTTGTCCTAAACCACACAGAGCACTATCTTTTATTTGATAAGCTAGCTCTTCCAGAGTGTCCAAGTCTTCCATTTTACCTTTTCCTTCGCAGATTCTAGTTAATATTTCTAACATGATTCGGGTACCTTCTCTGCAAGGGGTACATTTTCCACACGATTCTTCCTGTATAAATTCCATGAAATAGCGGGCTATGTCTACCATACAGGTATCTTCATCTATTACAATTAATCCACCGGAACCCATAATCGATCCCAATTCTATTAATGATTCATAATCTACTTTTGCATTGAGATGATTGGCGGGAATACATCCACCTGATGGACCTCCAATTTGCACTGCTTTAAATTTTTTATTTCCGGGAATTCCACCACCGATATTGTAAACAATCTTTCCTAAAGTAATACCAATGGGAACTTCTATTAAACCGGTATTATTAATATTACCTGCAAGGGCAAATATTTTAGTCCCTTTACTTTTCTCAGTGCCAATAGAGGCAAATTTTTCAGCTCCGTAAAGAATGATATAGGGAATATTGGATAAGGTTTCCACATTATTTAACACAGAAGGATATTTAAATAACCCTTTGTGTGCAGGAAAGGGAGGTCGCGGTTGAGGTTCTCCCCGTTTACCTTCAATGGAACGCATTAAAGCGGTTTCTTCACCACAAACAAAGGCACCAGCCCCCATTCTAATTTCAACATCAAAATCAAAGCCAGTCCCTAAAATATTTTTTCCTAAAAGTTTATGTTTTCGCATCTCATTGATAGCAATGGTTAGCCTTTCAATCGCTAATGGATATTCAGCTCGTACATAGATATACCCCTGATTGGAACCAATGGCATAACCACCAATCATCATGGCTTCTAATACGCTGTAGGAATCTCCTTCAAGCATGCTACGATCCATAAATGCGCCGGGATCTCCTTCATCTGCATTACACAGCATATATTTTTGTTTACCGGAAGCTTTAGCAGCAATATCCCATTTTAATCCAGTAGGAAATCCTGCTCCTCCCCTTCCTCTTAATCCCGATTTTTTCACTTCATTGATTACTTCTTGTGAGGTCATTTCCGTTAAGGCTTTTCCTAAAGCCATAAAACCATCAGCACCAATGTAGTCATTAATTGTATTTACATCAATTAATCCGCAATTACGACGGGCAATTTTTTCTTGTAATTTAAAAAAATCAATATCCTCTATCTTGGCTATTAATTCTTCGGTTTTTGGTTTTTTATAAAAGAGTCGTTTTACCACTCTACCTTTTAATAAATGTTCTTGTACAATCTCTTCGGCATCTTCAGGTTTTACCCGTTGATAAAAAAATCCGTCTGGATAAATGACCATAACCGGTCCCAATTCACATATCCCCATACATCCAGCCGTAATTATTTCAACTTCTTTCTCTAAACCAGCCTTGTGCAAAGCCTCCTTTAAAGCCTCTCTAACACTCGTGGCACCGTTAGACATACAAGAGGTTCCTTGACAAAGAAGTACTTGGGTTCTTATATTACTCATAATGATTTACTCCTTTTCTATTTATTTGTATTGTTCCAAGATTGCATCTAATTTAATGGGAGTTAAACGCCCGTGCATATTACCATCAATCGTGATTACCGGAGCCATTCCACAGGCTCCAAAACAACGTTGTTCACCCAGTGTAAATCTTAAATCCTCAGTCGTTTCTCCCATTTTAATTCCTAATTTTTCCTGTAATGCCTCTAAAATCTTTTTGGCACCTCTTACATAACATGCTGTCCCCATACAAATCGTAACAGTATGTCGTCCCACAGGTTGAGTCTTAAAATAAGAATAAAAAGTCACCACACCAACTACTTCACTTATAGAAATGTTCATTTCTTCAGCGACTACTTTTTGAACTTCGGGAGGCAGGTAACCAAATAAAGATTGTGCCTTGTATAATGCTGGTATCAGATAACCTTTTTTTTCTTTATTTTCCTTTATAAACACCTTTAATTCATGAAATTTTTCTTGGTCAGTTAATTCATCGGA
>JAGLWB010000386.1 GCA_023133655.1 Bacteroidales bacterium | reverse complement strand
TTCATTACTATTCGTGATAAATGTCGACCTTCTGCTTATTAAATATTTACTGATACAGATGATTTCCCTTTCTTTTTATCTGCTGCATTCCTTAACTTAATGATGTCATCGTGCATGGTCTGAGCAAAGCGATTAATATCTCCGCTATGAAGAATCAGGTTAGCTCCTTTCTCTGCCCATTCGAGCTCATGTTTCACACTATCATCGTAGAATACATGGATTCCAGCACCAATACCTGCCTTTCTTGCCCTGGTGATAATGTCCTCAACTGCGGCTTTAAACTTTTGGTGATCATATTGTTCCGGAACTCCCAGATTACATGAAAGGTCATGAGGTCCGATAAGGACTGCATCCAGTCCGGGCACTTTTAATATTTCATCCAGATTATCAATGGCCGTCTGGCTCTCAACGTTGATAATAAAAACATGATCCTCATTGTACTTTTTTAAATATTCCATTAGTTCCGGCTCCAACTCTCTTTTACCGTCAAGATAATCTGACAGCTTTTTCCCCTTTAAAGGTCTGTGTTTAATGGCCCCTCTTAGTTGCTGAACTTCATTTATGGTTTCAACATAGGGGGCAACGATGCCTTTTGCACCACCATCAAGCGCCATACAAGCCTGATAGGGATCAGGTGACGGAATCCTTACCACAGGTACTATTCCTTTACCTGCATATGCATGGCACATCCATGATAACTGGTGACGGTCTATGGCAATATGTTCCGTGTCAACGAAAACAAAATCGAGATCCAGTTGACCAATAACGTCCATCCATCTGGGAGAAGGGCTTACTATCATTGTACCATAAACGGATTTACCGTTTTTTAAAGCCTGCCTAAATTCATTCCCTGTCATTTTTTTAAATTATGTTTTGTGAGTATTAAGATATATGGATCTTCATCAATGAAAATCATTTGTTTAAATCCAGTATTCCAAACCTGATTGTGGTTCTCTTCTTTTCAAGACCACCTGAACTATCCCAGACACACAGGTATACTCCCGGTTCCTTCTCAATAAGAGTGGGATAGCTATTACGGTCATTATCCCAATAAAACAACCTGGGTTTTGACCATTCTTTACCAGGTTCCTTTACAACATAATAAAGTCCATTTCTTACGCTTCTTTCATCATCATTGTATACGTAAATATGCCGGCCAAATGAATCCTTGCCGAAAAATGCTTTGGAAGCGGTATTCCACAATGCCGGCTCTTCAACAGCCATTGACCAAGTTTTTCCGTTGTCTTTGCTGATGGAGGAGTATGCCCTTGGTATGGGAAGCGCTTGTCTTTGACTATAATACTGGGCCGTACGCATAACCATCTTGAGCTCGTCTGGCTGGTCGCCTTCGTCCATAACTCCCTCATGGATCCACACATCATCGGGTCTGGGAATATAACTGGCCATCTCCCAGTTAATGAGGTCATAGCTTTCCAATACAAATTGCTCCCTGTCTCCCTTGGGATCTTTCTGCAGGGTATTCCGGTGTCCTGCCAGTAAATATTTTGTAATACCGTTCTCCTTTACAGATACGGGATGAGCGCATGTTATTATCGGCCCGATAAGATTGACATTGAGCTTTACCGGTGTCCAGGAAACCCCTCCGTCACATGAATAGGCAGCGACTAACTTACTTTCTTCACTGTTCCTTTGTGCAATAGGGCATCTCATTCCGAAAAACCATAAAGTCTTATGTCCTTCGGGTATGTAAAGGACAGCATTGGCATAGGCGTACCGTTGGCTGCCATTGGGAATTTTATGATCAAAAATCTTTGTGGGAGGGGACCATGTTTTGCCCCCGTCCCTTGTAATTGAACACAACATATCACCCATATCTGTTTTACCACTTAGCTGGAGACCATAAGCCGCAACGTAATGGTCCTTGCCCAACTGGGCAATGTATGGCTGCCATATCATCCTGTATATGCTGTTCGGCGGCAGCACATCAATCGTTACAACATCTTTGACATCTCCTGTCCCCTGGGCATTTGAAATTTCAATATTCAAAGCCAGAATGCATGGAAGCATTATAGATAATAGAAATAAAGATTTTTTCATTTTTTTCATTTTTTATTAGTTAAATCTCATTGATTTATATAAACAGATACATTGGTGTCTTTCCGGCTGCAACCAATCAACAGGCCACCTAACAGGAGAAGGGATAATAAAAGTCTAACCTTTGAATTCTTCATGCTTCGGTCTATTAATTACCGGATTGTTCCTTTGCATATTCAGGATTTGGTTCAGGCATCTGGGCATTTACATGCTGTCTCCAGTCAGCCAGCATACTCTTCAGCTCCTGTACTTTCCCTGGATTTGCATCGGCCAGGTCATGCTGTTCAAGGCTGTCTGTCTTCAGGTCATACAGCTCGACCGAGCCATCTTCCAGGGATTCTATTAATTTCCAGTCATGATACCTGACAACATCACACATACTTGTATAATGGGGGAAGTGCCAGTACAGGGCGTCCCGGTCAATGGTGGCTGCGCCTTTCAACAGGGGATTAAGGCTCATTCCGTCAAGGTGCTGTTCAGGCATCAGCTCCAGTCCTGCCATTTCCAGCATGGTTGGATAGAAGTCGTTGCTGATGACCGGGTGGCCGGATACCGATCCTGCTTTTGTCACCCCCGGCCATTTGATGATCAGGGGAACCCTGATGCCTCCCTCATAGAAATTGCCTTTGTGTCCCCGGAACGGATAATTCGTGGTCCATTGACGGTGACCCCCGTTATCAGAAGTAAAGATAATAATGGTATTATCTGCCAGGTCCAGATCTTCGAGCTTTCCCAGCAGGGCACCCATGCTCTGGTCCACACTTTCGATCATGGCTGCATACTCCGGGTGGATATGGCCCTTCAAAGTATCCCCGGGCTTTTGGCTGTATTTCTGAATAAGACTGTCTTTCGCCTGTACAGGTGTATGCACTGCATAGTGGGATAGATAGAGGAAAAAAGGCTGTTCCTGGTTTTCTTCAATAAATTTTATTGCCTCGGTAGTAAGCCTGTCCGTTAGGTACTCACCGGGATCTCCGTCGGGCAGGGTATTCCATTCCAGCCACGGATACCCTTTGGTCATTCTCCACCTGTTATAATATGGATAAAAATAATTCTTGGTGGCACCATGCCCGTCTCCCGCAACGTTTAAATCAAATCCCTGATATTCAGGGAAGTATTCGGGTTCATCACATACATGCCATTTACCGATCGAGGCGGTCGCATACCCTGCAGGCTTCAGTGCCTCGGCAATGGTCACCTCTTCCAGCGGAAGGTTCATGCAATAATCAGGATCCTTCAGGGGGGTGATATTCCCGTCCGTTGCCTGCCTTTTATGGGATATGATGGGAATGGGAGCGGTGATATGCAGGCGACCGGCGTATTTACCGGTCAGAATGCTGGCCCTAGTCGGGGAACATACACAACTTGCTGCATAAGCCTCGGTGAACTTCATACCCTGTTCTGCCAGCCGGTCAATATTGGGAGTTTCATAGTAGTTACTACCATAGCATCCCACATCGCTGTAACCGAGATCATCCACGAGGAAAAAAACTATATTGGGTTTTGGCATATCGGATCCACATCCCTGAAATAATAGGGGGAGCAGGAACACGCCTGCCAATCCACTTATCCAGAAAAATACTCTTTTTCTCATTTGTAAAGTTATTTAATTATTTATTAATTCATCAAGCGGGATGCTCTCAAAAGTCATATCGGCGGTGCTCCCTTCGTAAACGATCCCGATAGTATTCTCATCAATGGAGGTCAGGCAGGAATACCCGCGGTTATATCCTTCATCCAAAAGAAGCCAGTATTTTTCAGGCCAGGTCATCCCATCGTCAAAGCTTACCTTGATGGTGGTTTTCCTCCTTGGATTTTCACCTATGTTAGGATTTGAAAACAGGAGAATAGATTTCTTTTCTCCATCCACAGTGAAGACATGCTTGTAGAGGGAGCCCATGCAAACAGGTTCAGGTAGTGTACCCCTTGATGTGGGGTGTTCCGACCATGTTTCTCCAAGATCATGGGTTACAGCCACGGCCCGCCCTGTTTGCCCTGACTTTTGACATGCCCTGCAGCGCATGTTGAGCATGATAGATCCATCACTCAACTGGGCTACAGCACATTCGTTGGTACCGGAATAGGCCGGGTTGCTGGTCTTCCAGCTGACACCTCCATCCTTGCTGTAGGTAATATTTGAGTAGGCGCGGCTATTTGCATCCCTTCCCTGGGTTGGAAAAACCAGGGTGCCGTCGTCCAGTGTGATCCCGCGGCCGGGTGCGGGTGCCCATAACCACCATTCCTGTTTCTTGCACATCCTGGTCAGGTTGACCGGTTCGCCCCAGGTCTTGCCGTCATCCACACTTCTTGAAATCATAAACTGGGAGGTCTGTTTAACGCCAAAACCGGGCTGGGACCCCTTTCTTCGCCACTGGTGCTCCCAGGTATTGCTTTCTTCCGTCAATCCTTCTATCCACCGGCCCGCGGTGTCAAGAACACCATGCATCCACAAACCTGCAACGAAAATGTTCTCGGAGTTCCGGTCAACCAGGATGCATGCATCGCTCACCCCGTTGAATTTCTGGGGAAGCCCGCCCCATTCTCCCATATCCAATGCAATTCTCATGGGCTCCCAGGTATTGCCTCCGTCGGTGCTCCGGCTGACGCCAATATCAATATTGCCCTGAAGATCCGTGTTGAAGGTCCCGGGCCATCTTTCGCGACGGACATCATATATTGCCAGAAGGGTCCCGTTATTGGTAGTGGCCAGTCCCGGCACCCGATACGTGTGTACATTATCATCCAGGTGCTGACGCACGGCAACACCTATTCGCTGAACAACCGTATTATTGTAAACAGGCTTTATAACGCTGCCATCAGCAAAACTGATGTTTATACACGCTCCATCTACTTTATTATGAAGATTCGCCTCATCTGAAAGTTCATACATTACCCAGAAGTAATTATCCCCGGGTTCAAGATTCTGTTCACCCATGATAATGATCTCAGAAGCGGCAGGCATATCATCCCCGAATTGTACCGGTTTGAAATCATCGATGATATCCGGGTCAACGTAATGCACCGGTCTGAAATCATCGGGATAAACCGGGTCAACGATACCGCCTGCTTTTTCAGAGGCCTTTTCATATTTGACCCACAAAGAGTCTTTACCCATAAACCATACCCTGACCGCCTTGATATCCGACAAATCCTCAGTACCGTCAGTTGTGATGGTGAATGAGGTGACCTTCTGGGAAGGAGTATCTGCGGGAATGCTCAGTTTAATCTGTAATACAGGATTATTCTGCCTGAATTTCAGGACCGGCACCTGTAATTGCCTTATGGTTGCATCTACAGGATTTTTTTGCCCGGTGCATGAGATCATGATCAACATTGCAAGAATCATATACAGGACTGACCAGGTTATCCTGGCTTGAAAGGTATGGCCTCTTGGCATCATTCCATATTGTTTGATTTTCTCCTTGATTTTGTTCATCGTATCGAGTTTTTGATGTTTCATTTAGACTATTTTCTGCCATCGACAAAGGCCCCTGTCTCCCGGTCCATA
>JAGLWB010000385.1 GCA_023133655.1 Bacteroidales bacterium | reverse complement strand
ATTCGTTATTCGGATATCGTATATCTTTTATCTAATATCCCTCATCCGATTAAGTTATCTTTGCAACAATAAAGTAGTAAAATAATGCATAAGATTATATCTTTATTTGTGCTGATGATGGCGTTTACGGCCCTTAACGGTCAACCGGTATTTCCGGATAACGGGCCTCTATATAATGATGAAACAGTCCCGCGCATCGACATAACTATTGACCCCGGTACCCTGGAATGGCTTTATCAGTATGAAAATCTGGAGAGCAACATAGAATTTTCAGCAAGATTTGTTTTTGATAACGGCGAAATCCGCGATACCATCGAACCTGTCGGATTCAGGCTAAGGGGCAACACCTCCAGGTATTCGAATAAAAAGTCGTTTAAAGTTTCATTTAATACTTTCACTTCGGGGGGTAAATATTTTGGAGTAGAAAAACTTAACCTGAATGGTGAACATAACGATCCCTCTGTAATGCGCGCCAAAGTATGTTGGGATATTTTAAGAAAATGGGAAATCCCGGCTTCACGGTCAAACCATGTGCAACTTTATATAAATGATGAATATTATGGATTGTACCTTAACGTGGAACATATTGATGAAGAGTTTGTTAAGTCGAGGTTTGAAAAGAATGACGGTAACCTTTTCAAATGTCTCTACCCCGCCGACCTGGATTATTTAGGATCAAATCCTGATTTGTATAAGATGTTTGCGGGAGACAGACGGGTGTATGAATTAAAGACAAACACAGAAGCAGATGACTATTCCGATTTGGCTGAATTTATTAATGTTTTGAACAACACCCCTGAGGATGAACTTGTTTGCAGGCTTGATGAAGTTTTTAATATTTACGATTATTTAAAAGTAATTGCCGTTGACATACTCACTGCCAATTGGGATGGGCCAATCTACAACAAAAACAATTTTTACCTTTATCATAATACCACAAGCGATAAGTTTGAATATATCCCCTATGACCTTGATAACACTTTGGGGATTGACTGGTTTGGCGTAGATTGGGCAAACAGAAATATATACAACTGGAGTCCGGGGTCTAATGAGCCCCGCCCAATTTATAACAGATTGATGGATAATGTTGAATTAAGGGATCAATACTCCAACTATATTAAGACCCTTGTTTTATCCACTATAGATTTCGACTCATTGAATAATGCCCTGTTGCAAACCAGAAACAGGATCCTGCCTTACATAACAAACGATTATTACTACACGTTGGATTACGGCTTTAGCACCTCGGATTTCATGAACTCATTATGGCATGCTTTCGGGGCACATGTAAAACACGGCATAAGTCAATTTCTGCAAGAAAGGACTGCTTCAATAATTTCACAGGTAGAGAACGAAGAAATGAGCCCGGTTATCAAATACATTAAGCATCAAAAGGTTTCATCAACTGAGGCTCAGGTGGTTGCTTATGTTGCCGTTCAATTCAAACCGGCAAATGTTTCGCTTGAGTTTTCGTTAGATGGCAGCAATTGGAATTCGATAAGCATGTTCGATGATGGAAACCACAACGATGGCCTGGCCGGCGATTTGATTTATGGCGCGACCATCTCAGACTTGATTGCAGATAATGAAACCCTTTATCAAATTTTCGCAGATGATTCACATGGGAATGTAAATCTAATGCCTTGTGAGCCTGTTATTATCCCGGCGGAGGGTGAAACACCCCTCCTTTTCATCAATGAATTTATGGCCTCAAACGATAATACCATAGCGGATGAACATGGTAACTACAGCGACTGGATTGAAATATTTAACGGTAGTGATAATGCCATTTGGCTTGGCGACAAATTCCTGACCGACAACCTTGGCTCGTCCAACAAATGGCAATTGCCTGATTTCACACTGGGATCAGGTGGTTTTATACTGTTTTGGGCCGATGGCAATCCCGGAAACGGTGAATTCCATACAAATTTTAAACTGAGTAAAGATGGTGAGGAAATAGGCATTTTCTCTGAAAGCTTTTCTGTTATTGATGAGATAATTTTCGGACCACAAACAGGCGACATTTCCTTTGGCAGGGGAAAGGACGGCAGCATTGATTGGGTATTCTTTGAAACCCCCACACCGGGAGCGTCAAATTCGCCTGATGCAATTAATGAAATAGCTGGAAATGATGGTTTCATTCTTTATCCAAACCCTGCAAATGCTGAGGTAGTTTATGTGAGCAGCAACATTAACTACAAGGTTTATAATATCTTTGGCCGGATTGTAGGTGAGGCGAAAAATTATGATAAAATTAACATCTCAGGATATAATAAGGGAATTTACATTGTTGTTTCAGATGAAGGGAGAAAACAAAAACTTATAATCAACTAAATCCGGGATACTAATCAACATGAAAAAATGGAGGGTACATGAAAAAATGGATTTTTTTATTTTCAGTGTTTTTTATTACAACAAGCGCATTCTCACAAGAAAACAATAAAGTTTATAAAGGAAGTAATCTTTCAGAAGATGAAATCCATATAACCAATACTTCTTGTGACGGGACCCCTGATTATCGTAAATGTGTTGAAGATAGCTATAGAGAACTTCAATACAAAACGTCCATTTATAGTGAAGTCCCCAAACTTGGTTCGGGAATTCGTCTTGGGATTTATCAAATTCA
>JAGLWB010000384.1 GCA_023133655.1 Bacteroidales bacterium | reverse complement strand
ATGATGAAAAAAATAAGATACATTTTAGCTGTTCCATTGTTTCTCCTTCTCAATAATAGCTTTCTTTCGGGGCAGGAAGAGAGTCATGATGCTGTACTCCTTTCTCTGACAAAAGAATATCAGTTAAACGAAGATGGGAGCATTGAATATCGTGAACAAAAAAAATTAAAATTGCTCACGCATTTTGCCTTTCACAGGTTATATGGTGAAACCTTTATTGTTTACAACCCGGATTATGAGGATCTTACAATCAATAATGCTTTTACCATCATGGCTGATGGGAAAAAAATAATAACTCCCGATAATGCCTTCAATGAAGTGCTGCCCCGTTTCGCTGCTAATGTACCCGAATTTAATCATCTCAGGGAAATGGTGGTAACACATACCGGATTGGAAGTAGGGGCTGTTATCAACCTTGATTATACGATTAATTCGACCGGAAATTACTACCCTGCACTGATGGGCGATGTCGTAATACCATCATCTTCTCCGATTGAAAAGATGACCATCAACATCAGGGCACCTAAGAATACAACCTTACATTATAAAATTCTTAACATCCGAACAGCTCCTGAAATTACGGAAGAAAATAATTTCATGTTGTATTCCTGGACCTTCCATCATCTTCCGGCACGATCGCATGAGCCATTTCAGCCCGGATATCATACGTCACTTCCTCGCTTGGTTTTTAGTACTGCTAAAGACATGTACCGGATGCTGGATGTGCTCACTCAACAAGATGCATTTCAATATAAAACCAACAAGCCAATCACCTCGGCAGTTGAACAAGTTATGACTGACTGCAAAGATGATTTAAAAATGATACTAAAACTCCAAAAGATGATAGTTGATGACCTCAACAACAATAATATACCATTTGAAATCTCAGGATTTCATACCAGAACGCCCGTTGCAACCTGGAAAAGTAATGGGGGCACAGAGCTTGAAAAAACACTTTTACTAACTGCTGTTTTACGTAACGCCGGGGTGAAAGCATCCCCTGTGGCAATGATTCCACATCCTTTGTTTGAAAAAAAAATTGGTTCTCTTGACGTTATCAAAGGATTTCTTGTGCAGGTAAATACGAGAGTTCATGGTCTTGTTTACCTGTCAGCAATACATAAAGATGAGCAAAATCTTAAATACTCACTTGAGGGGACCACTCTGGTTTTGCTTGATCCGAACATTGAAAGTATAAAAACATATACTCATGAGTCAGAGGATAATGTCATTCTTGTTAAAGGAAGCCTTATTTTCAATCCCGATGATTTGGTTGCTGGTGAAATTTCAGTTGAATTAATGGGTTCATTAAATCCATATTTCACTTTTCTTAGTGACAAAGATCAAGTGAAACGTTTATTCCGGCCCGTTATCGGTTCGAATAACATTACAAACGTATTATCAACATCCTTTAACGACAATAAGTCGGCGTTCACCATTGAGTTTAAAAACATATCACCGATAGACACACAGGAGAATTACATTTTTATGGATCTGCCTTTTGTTAATAAAGGAATTAACAGCTGGCACATGACCTATTTATTATCCAAAAGAGAAACTCCGCTTGAAATTCCGGAGCCTATAACTGAATCATATCAATACACCATAACCCTTCCCGAAGGGGTCGTTTTAGTGACTTCGCCTACTAATATCAAAATTAAAAACGAAGCCGGTAAACTGGTTATCGAACTAAGTCAATCTGAAAATGTGGTAACAATAAGCAAATCAATTAGTTTACCACTTAAAACATATAAGCCTGTCCAATATGATGACTTTCGTTTGTTAATAAACACATGGAATAATAATAAATATACAAACCTCATCTATAAGAAAATGCCATAATTCACTATTTAACAATTGTTTATACCCACAATAGTTATTAACAATTGTTAATAATCGCTGTTCAAAACTTGTTAACACTATCTCCTCATTAAATTTGCTTTCCCCTGGTACAATTTTGTAATTTTACACTACCAAGTGAGCGATAAAAGGCTAGCTGGACAAGCCAGGGAAGCTCAAAAAAAGGTTCGCAAGAACCAGATTTTGAGCGATCCGGACTCACACCCGAAAAGCCCTTCGGGAGCTATCGGGATTGAGTCAGCCTTAAAATCAAGTGGTTAGATAGCTTATCTTGCAAAAGGTGAGTGATTCTATTCAGACTCATAAGGTGCAAATCCCGCAAGGGTTTTAAACGTTATTTGTTAGCTTGAAAAGGTCAGGGGTTCGGAAACGAATCATTCTACGGAATGATAACCGGGCTGAATCTGATCGCAGAATAATTAGATTTTCGGATCTAAGGACCGCTGCGGTTGCCTGAAAAGCCGGGGATGCGGAAGAACAGAACCCGAAAGGAGGAAGTTCAACCAATCCAGGTTTAAAAAGGTTATATTCTTCGGAATGTGATCGAGGTGAACCAGTCACAATAACAGTAACTTGGCACCCTCAAATAACTACGGTTATCTGTGTGTGGAACGGGGAGCTTTTCGTAAAGAAAGGGTTCCCGTTCTTGTTTTATTAGGAGTTGCAAAGGATTCCGAAGATCCGGGCTTTTTCGGTTTACATTTTAGGTACTCCTTCGTCGTGTATGTAATTTTGAGAATAATCTGGTTATTATTTCCTTTAGATTTTTATTCAACTTCAATTATGTACACAAATTTCTTTACAATTTCTACTTGTGTTGTCAAAGGCTTGCCCGATAATGAATTTACAGTTTGAAATTGGGGAGGATTTGGTAACAACTCAAGCAAGTTTATCAGATAGTTCGATTTTACTGCATAAGATGCGTTTTCAGCACCAACGTGTTTTGCATTAATAATTCCTATTAGATTACCTTGACTGTCAAAAAGAGGTCCACCACTGTTACCTGGTTGTACGGGTGCAGAAATCTGGTAAGAAGTTATGTCGCCCTGAAAACCCGTTTTTGAGCTTATTATACCGTTTGTCAGTTTTATTTCATCACCCATTGTTGCTCTTAGTGGGTAGCCCAAAACAAAAATATTTTCACCAACACCAGCAAGACTAGTTTTTATTGTGAAAGGAATTGTACCCAGTGAAGTAAAACCGTAATCGTCAATTTGAATTAATGTAAGGTCGTTGTTTCTGTCTGATATAAGAACTTTAGCTTTGTATGATTTATTGAAATCTGAATTTACACCTCTTACTTTTATTGTGCTTGCACCATCAATTACGTGATAATTTGTAACGATAATTCCATTAGATGAAATACCGAAACCTGAACCCGAAGCTGGTTGATTTTTTTCATAATCAATTTTACTGGGAAAAATCTTAATCCATTGATGCTCAACAGTATATTTATCTTCATCCCATTCTAGACCTTTTTCTCGAAAAATATATTTTATTTCTGCTGTAGGTTTCTCATATGAAAATTCTAATAATCCACTACCTGTTAAAACTGCATTTGCTCTTGCTTTAGAATATGACCTTGAGTAATAAATCTCCATCAGATAAACACTCTCAGACGCAGTATTTACGAACGATATAACAGAGTATTTATTATCTGCTGCATCATAGGAATAATAATCTGCATTGTGTCCAATCTCGTAATCCTTGTATTCGCTACCAAATTTATATATTGCAGAAACTCCAATTTGCGGATGGTATTCGCTATCACGCAAATCGTTGTACCAGTCGTAATATTTCATAGTAGTACTTATACTCCAAATACCTTCAATTGGATCTAAATCTAGAATTTTATTTTTAAAATAGTTTTCCCATTGTGCCTGTGTACTAAATGGCTGGGCAATAATATTTATTGCTCCTAATTGAATCATAACAAGTATTGAGGTAATTATTTTCATATTGTTGTATTATTATTTTCTGGTTCAACCCGGTTAAAATTGTTCAAATAATGCGCATTTGCATGCCGTATAAAGGTTGTGTGTGCCCTGAATGGCAAATATAACAAAGTTCTTTGAATATTACAACGATAAAAGGACAACCCGGAGGGTGCAAGTCACTTATTGTTAAATTCAATCTGCTATGGTACAAAATCAGGTGTTCGCTTTCAACATACTTTACAGAAAGAGGTTCTGAAATAGGTAGAAAAACATTTTCTTTACAAAGAATCGCTTGGCATGTTAGATCTTATACGATTTTTAGCCTTGAAAATCTGTAAAAGTTCAAAATTTTATGCAAAAAATATTTGGACAATGATTAATTTCGTAATTCTTGCTTTAAAATTAGTTCAACTCTTAGTTTTTGTATTATTCAGGTTAGAACGTACTGATCAGAAAACTTACCAATAAGCATCAGTAAACGATTTCGTAAGTTATCCTCCATGGGATCAATGGCAGCCGTGTGTGGAATGTCAGAATATGGCCGTGGCGAATCGATTTATCTCGCACGCTTTCAGCCGAGATATCTTGCACAGGCATGGCAACTTCGATAAGTTTTTTTGGGGGGCATAATTATATCTTTTCTATTAATTCGTTTTTAACCAACTCATATGCTTCTTCCATATTGAACTCCACTTCAGGCCTGACCAATGCTGTCATGTCTCCAAGGAAAGTAGCATCCTGCATTTTTTCTCCCATATTAAGCAGAAATTCTCTGGTCGATGCAGGTCTTTCATTTGTGAAGGTCATATATTTACTGTAGCAAAGTAATATCTCATCGTTATTGGGTTTGGCCATTCTAAGGGCGTAATAGAGATCAAAAAGGTCTCTTCCTTTTTTACGTTGGTACAATGCTCTTAGCTTAGTCCCTAAAATCTCTTCTAATCTGTATGAGGTAACGGTTGCTTCTCCCTGGAAATACGTACTTTCAACTTTATGATTTACCAAATTCCAACCGAAAACAGAAAAATGTTCCCTACAGTTAATCTCTATTTTAAGCCTCATTGGTTGAATGGGTTCTATTTCGGAATTGTATCGGAAGGTAAGAGTGTTGTTATTTCGTGAAGGTTTATACCGCGGTGTTCTCTCAATAAATGACAATTTTTCCCTTATACGAGTGAGTACATCCCCTATTTCTCCTTTTTTTATTTGAACTAAATCAATATCCTCTGAATACCTTACTTGAGGTTTCAGAAAAATCTTATGCAATGCTGTTCCTCCACGAAATGCCAAACTTTCCTTAATAAAATCATCTGAAAACAGTTCCACCAGTGCTCGTTCAATAATCAAGTCTTGTTCAACTTGTGCATTTGTCTGCCATGGGACATTTTTTTGCCATTCAGTTATGTAAGCTCTTGGAATCATAAATCGCTTTCCAGCTGGATGTTTACCTGGATCTTCCACTTTTGATCAATTGTTCCGGATCTTTTGCCTGAAGTATCCAATAAAGTAGTCCGGATATCTTTACCAGCCAGGTTTTCTTTTATTACATCAGCTAGTTCATAATCTTGAACAAGGTACTCCAGTAAGTATCCTCCGCGCTGTAATACCGTCAGGGGGAATTGATTTTTCAGAGCCTTTCGGAATTTACTTTTTTTTATATCTTCAGCCAACTCTATCAATATAGTAAGGACTCTGTTAATCCCCCCAAGTGACTTCTCATAGTAAATGAGATCTAAAAATGTAAGTTCCCTGCCCGAGATTTGTATAAAACCAGTATCCGTTTTTTTTTCTTCAATTCCATACTTGGGAAAGTTCGTTTTTTCTGAGAAGTTGATGATTAATTTGTCCTTTTTTACATTTCTGATGTTAGGGCTTTCATTTATGATAATAAACTCCTGAGGTTGTTGATGAGCTGCCCCATGCAACATAGCCGAACTGTATAATCCTACATAATACTTTCTACCAATAAACTTCATTAAATCATCTGTGAATAATTCCACAGGCACCATGCCCATATTTCTGTACTGATCCGGGATGATAATATAGAATCCCTTACGTATATTAAAGATTTCTCCTTTCTTTTTTAAGCGATCAAGATCTTTATTAATATTCTTTGTACTCTTATCAAGAGCTTCGCTCAAAGCCTTAATACTAAAAGAATATTTACCATTAGCTTTAAGGCCACGTATATAATCAGTAGTATGTTTATAAAAATGTTCCATTTAAGTCTTATTTGCTAAATCACTTGCAATATACCCTTTATTTAGGGGTTTATCGCAAGTATTATCTTTATTTTTTTCATATGCTGTAAGAGTAGTCTCATCTCTCTCTGGAAAATCATGTACAACATCATTACAAATCCGATTAAAATGAACACTAACAACTATATATATTTCTTCCATTCCTCAATATATATATAACTAGAATCCTTTTGATTTAATGTCAAACTTCAAACAATTAGCAGAATCCTGGATACGATGTAACTCAGGTTCAAATTTACAATTAATAACAATATACAACCAGGCACTATTACCCAATTGGAAAAGTCGGTTCATCTCATTCTCATATAGCATAACACCTCCCTCACGGATTCGTCCCGTGACATTCCATAATGATTCTTATATTCAACTTGTTATAATGGAACAATAAAAGCACAGTCCAATACTTCAGGAGCCTTAGGTGAAAGCTGTTTCATTAATTCATGATTTTCCAGCCTTTCTACTTTTCGTTAAGAAAGGGTTCCCGCATTATTAGGAGTTGCAACAATAATTCATTATTTTTGCTCTTGATACACATTTTCTTATGCATTTCATTGCAGACCTTCACATCCACTCTCATTATTCCATTGCCACCAGTAGCAAGCTATGCCCCGAGTACCTTGATTACTGGGCAAGAATAAAAGGTATTCAGGTTATTGGAACGGGCGATTTTACGCATCCGGGATGGGTGGATGAGCTGAAAAAAAAACTTGAACCAGCCGAAGAAGGACTTTTTAAATTAAAAAAAGAATACAGAATAGAAATCCCTTCTCTACAATATTCCAGGGATATTGAATCGACCCGGTTCTTGCTAACAACGGAAGTCAGCAATATTTATAAAAAGAATGACAAGGTAAGGAAAGTACACAATATCATCTTTTCACCTGATTTTGAAGTAGTTGAAAAGATCCAATATAAATTCAGACAGTTTGGATTCAACATCACCTCTGACGGACGCCCTATTCTGGGAATGGATTCACGGGATCTGCTGGAACTGACCTTGTCCTGTTCGGATAAAATATTTTTTGTACCGGCTCATATCTGGACACCATGGTTTTCTGCACTGGGAAAAAAATCAGGCTTTGAAAGCATTAATGCATGCTATGATGATCTCTCAGCGCATATTTTCGCAGTTGAAATGGGCCTTTCAAGCGATCCGCCTATGAACTGGATGTGCAGCATGCTGGACCGGTTTTCCCTTATGGCCAATTCAGACGCCCACAGCCCCGAAAAACTGGGCCGTAATGCAAACCTGTTGAACACAGACTTATCTTACGAAAGCATTGTTAATGCATTTAAATCTGGCAATCCCGATCAATTTACTGGTACGATTAACTTTTTCCCGCAGGAAGGAAAGTACCATTATGCAGGCCATAGAAAATGCAATATCTGCTGGAACCCCGTGGAAACACTAAAAAATGATGGATTATGCCCAGTGTGTAAAAACCCAGTCACCAGAGGTGTTCTTGATCGGGTGGTAGAACTTTCTGACAGGGATGATATCTCAAAAAGAAAAACCCGGCTCCCTTATTATTCCCTTATCCCTCTCAAAGAAATTCTTGCTGAGATTTACCACATTGGGCCGAAAACAAAAAAAGTCACCCAAATATATAACACACTGATCCAGCGTGCAGGATCTGAATTAAATATTCTTTTTAATTTACCCCTTGGTGATATAAAAATGCTGGGAAATGAATTATTAACAGAAGCCATCCGGAGAATGAGAAACAGAGAGGTGATTGTAAAGGAAGGCTATGATGGGGAGTTTGGCAGTATTAAAGTCTTTGCTGATGAGGAGTTAAAAGCCCCACCTTCGCAACAGATGTTATTCATGTCCCCCAAAAAGGCTGATCATCTTCTTATTAAACCATTGGGTTATATCTCCTTTGATCTGGCAGCATACCGTAATCTTAAAGAAAATAAACAATCAAATATCGGTACAGACGATATATTCCTGGAAAAACCCGAACCTTATAACAAAGAGATGGCTCAGCCTGAGCTTAATTCGAAGCAAACAATGGCTGTAAATCACCTGGCGGGACCTGCCCTTGTGCTGGCGGGGCCGGGAACAGGAAAAACCAAAGTACTCGTACAACGCATTTTCCGATTGGTAAATCAGCACAATATTAATCCCAAAACTATTCTTGCTGTGACGTTTACCAATAAAGCGGCCGGCGAAATGAAGGAGCGATTGCAGAGCCTTCCTGGAAAAAATAATGGAGATGAGCTTACTGTTAGCACCTTTCATGCGCTCGGCTACCAGATCATCATCGAAAACCTGGAGTTATCCGGTCGCAGGAAACAATTTTCAATCATTAATGAAGATGACAAAACTCTATTATTAACTCACCACCTTGGTGTCGCAGCAGCCAAAGGCAAAGAAATTTCAGAACAAATCGCTTACATTAAACAACAAATTGACGACTTCTCAGTAGCTGATAATTACCTGAACGATACCTTTCACCGGTATAATGAACTGCTGAAGAAATATAACCTGTACGATCTTCAAGACCTCATTTACCTTCCGGTTAAACTATTATCACAACATCCTGAAATATTATCTCAATACCAGGATCGATATCCCTGGATCCTTGTTGATGAATACCAGGATATTAACTATTCACAATACGCCTTATTAAAATTACTGACCTCAGGCCTTCACTCCAATATATTTGTTATTGGCGACCCTGATCAGGCAATCTATGGTTTCCGGGGAGCTGATGTACATTACATTCAGAGTTTCATTGAAGACTATCCGGATGCCATGATATACAAGCTTATACAAAGCTATCGCTGTTCGGATCACATATTAAAAGCTTCTCATGAAATCATCAAAAAAAAGCACCCTGAAAATTCCGGTATTCATGGTTTGAATGAAGGGGTTAAAATAAATATCACTGAAAACGCCACCTGGAAAAGTGAAGCTGAGTTCGTTGCCAGAACCATTGAACGAATGATGGGCGGTTTGCGGTTTTTTTCTATTGACAGCGAAATAAGTTCCGGCCAGGAAGATGCTGAAATAAAAAGTTTATCGGAGTTTGCTGTTCTGTGCCGGGTAAGTAAACAAATGGAGGCTGTTAAAAAAGCTTTTCATGACCACAGCATCCCCTATCAGACGATCCATGAAACAGCTTTTTTTCGGCAACATCCTGTCAGCACAGTGATTGACATGATAAAATTGTCGTTTAACCCGGATAATATTTTACTAAAACATAAACTTTACAATAACGATAAATTAAATACGCTCCACTTGGCAGAGCTCAATCAGATCGTTAATCATTACCCTCTTGATGAAGCTATTTCTCACCTAATCAAACAGTTTTTTAAAGATCCATCATTAGTTAGTGATGAGAAAATCAAGAACCTCATTTTTGTAGCAAAAAAATATACTGATAGCCCTGATAAATTTTTACGATTCGTATCCTTAGGTTCCGGTATTGACATTTACGAAACCAATATAGAAAAAGTAAGTCTTATGACTATTCACGCAGCTAAAGGATTAGAGTTTAAAGCTGTCTTTATCATTGGTTGTGAGGAAGGGCTGATCCCATATTCTCTTTTTAAAGAACACCGGGCAGACCTGGAAGAAGAAAAACGACTGTTATATGTTGGCATGACCAGAGCAATTAGATACCTGTGGTTGACATTTGCTAAAAAACGTTTCATCTGGGGGAAAGAATATCACCTGACAAGGAGTCATTTTCTTGATCAGATTGAAGAAAAACTGATCCGGCTTTCTAAAACAACATCTGGTAAAAAATTAACTAAACCCAACGGACAGCTTGATCTGTTTTCTTAATATTCTTTTATAATGATTATATGGTATTACTTACTCATGGATCGATTATATTTATCTGTTCGATAATCTCGTATAGGTCTTGCAGCATTCTACCCTAGCAGCCTCGGGTTGATCAAAGGAGCTATTAATGCCGATTTATCGGGAAGTGGTTACAATGGGATTTTTGACATACAAAACAACAAATCGGGTACTGCAAACAGATTACAGTGCTTGGTACAATTTACCTTTTGAAAGTAATAATCCTATGTTGCTTCCGGTGGTTGGTTTGTCTTTTATTAAAGTCATTTGTATGCTTTCAGGCTAAATCATAGGCTAAATATTACTAATTTTCTTTTTTTATATCAAAATAAAGCTACCTTTGCAACACTTTTTATTTTTTTTTCAACATTTATAACACAAAAGTATATTATGAACATTTACATCGGCAATCTTAATTATGACATCAGCGAAGATGAATTAATGGATATTTTTAAAGAATATGGCGAAGTAGCTTCAGTTAAAATCATTATTGATAAATATTCAGGGAGAAGTAAGGGCTTTGGGTTTATTGATATGCCCAATGATCAGGAGGCTACTGAAGCTATGGAAAACATTAATGACACAGACATCAAAGGACGCAGAATAAAAGTTAATCAGGCCAGAGAAAGAAATACTAATTAATAAACATCTCTCTGTTCGAAAAGATTTCAGACCATAAGTGCAAAAAAATAGATTGCTTTTCTATTATTTTGTAATAACTCTTCCCAGCCGTGCATTAATCTCTTTACTTATTCTTTTCAGGTTTTGATATTTATGCTGTAGAAGCATAATTTCCTCATTATCCTTAGCTTCTTTGATTTCCTGGAGAGCTTGCATCATCAATAAATCAACTTTTTTGTCTTTGAATGATAAGATAGAAGAAATTGCGGCTTTTTTCAACTTATTACTTTCAGAGGCAACAGGAATCATGTTTTTTTCCCAGTATTTACTTAATTCATAGGGTGTTGCAATGAGATCAATTGCTAGTTTCGCAATTTTGTTGTCGGGATGGTTAATAAAGTACTTTCCTGTTGGCACATCATTTTTCTCCAACTCAGATACATACTCATCAAATATTGACTGATAGTAAGGGTTCTGAAAAATCAATTCATCGTTTTTAATATCATTTACAATAAACTCGGCTACGGTAATTTCTAAATCACCTTCCCCATCGGGGGGAATAGTTTTGTCGCCATAAGTAAGGATAAGTCTGATAATGTCTTTCTCCTTATATTCACAATCAAAGTTATCGACCTGTATCTGTTTTTCATCTGTGTATTCAGTTTGTTGAATCTCTTCTTCAGGTGGAATTTTATGTTGTGTCTTGTATCGCCTTCTCAGTATTCTGTTTAACTCATTCATCAGCGATTGTTCGGGCACTTCCATTACATTCGAGCACTCCCTGATATAAACAGAGCGGAAAATTCCGTCAGGAATAAGAGCTATTGAATTTACAATTTCCTTTATTAGAGATGCTTTTTTTATGGGGTCATTCGCCGATTCTTTCAGTAACAAATTGGTTTTAAAAATGATAAAATCATTTGCGCCTTTTGTAATAAATTTCTCCACTTCTGAAATACGGTTTGTCCGTACATAAGAATCAGGATCTTCTCCTTCCGGGAAAAGGACAATTTTTACATTCATCCCCTGCTCCAGGATCATATCAACTCCACGGAAGGAAGCTTTTACGCCCGCCGGATCGCCATCAAATAAAATAGTAACGTTACTCGTATATCTTTTAATAAGCCTGATCTGGTCAGTAGTCAGGGAAGTACCCGACGAGGCTACTACATTTTCTATGCCAGCCTGATGCATTGAAATGACATCGGTATATCCTTCAACCAGGAAACAGTTGTCATTTTTGATAATGGCGTTTCTTGAGAAATAAATACCATAAAGAACCTTGCTTTTATTATAAATTTCTGATTCGGGGGAATTGACATATTTGGGCTTTGTTGAATCAGACTTCAATATTCTGGCTCCATAACCTATCACACGCCCTGAAAGGTTATGAATTGGAAAAACAACCCTACCACGAAAACGGTCATATTTTTTATCCTCCTTGACAATGGTAAGGCCTGTTTTCTCAAGGTAGGTTAATTTGTATCCGTTATTTAAGGCATGTTGCGTAAATCCCTCCCATTTGTCAATGCAATACCCTAACTGAAATTTCTTAATCGTATCTTCCTTAAACTCTCTTTCCTTAAAATATGACAACCCGATAGCTTTTCCTTCCTCGGTGTTAAACAAATTATTGGAAAAATATTTTTGAGCAAAGCTTGTCACATGAAACAGGCTCTCCTGTTCCGACAAAGCCTTGACCTGTTCGGGTGTTTGTTGCTCTTCTTCTATCTCAATCTGATACTTATCTGCCAGATACCTGAGTGCTTCCGGGTAAGTATAATGCTCATGTTCCATTAAAAAATTAACGGAATTTCCTGCTTTTCCACATCCAAAGCACTTGTAAATCCCCTTGGAAGGAGAAACGGTAAACGATGGGGTTTTTTCATTATGAAAAGGACAAAGGCCAATATGGTTCATTCCTCTTTTCCGTAAGGAAACAAAAACCCCCACAACCTCTTCAATACGAGCAGTCTCAAGGATTTCCTGTATGGTTTGCGGTTTTATCATTGTTGAAAAATAAGCATGTAAAGATACAAATTAATTGAGAGACGAGAGTCAATTGAGAAAAGACAAAAAATGAAATGCAAAAAGAAATCTAATATTTATTTAACTTTACAGTAATTATTATAAATTCAACAACTATGGAAAAAGAAATAAAACTCTTACGTAACCTTATTGCCCGGTTAAGCGAAGAAGACTTTGACCTGGAAGCCTGGAAAAGTTTCACCATTGTCATTCTAGCCCGTATTTTCGGCGATAATTCAAAAAAAATCAAGCAAATCGAAAAAATTGAATACGATTACAGCAGCTGGTCATTACGAGATACTTCAGGAACATCTCACATGGAAACATGTAAGAAGCTTGGGCAACAAGTGCTGGAAGCTGCTATTTTGGAGACTGAAACGCTGGGGTTACCCAACAAAGAGCCACAAAAAAGGGGGAAGTTTAACATTGATGTCATTAGGGATGCCCTTGAAAACGAACTTTCACTTGCTGAACTCAGGGAATTGAAAAAAATACTGAACTCCGGTGATGAAGGCGATACCATTAAAAAAAATCTTACTGACAAGTTGAAGGTTTTTGGGGGTGATGTTTCTCCGAAAATCATCGCCAGTATCATCATCAATCCACAAATAAAAAATGAAATATAAAAAACGTTTTGAGTAACTTTGCAAACCAAAACAACCCTTGTAACGACGATTAATATGAAGAATGAAGTAAATAAACAAGAGGACCTGAAACACAAAGATAACGTACGATTAATCATCGACTATATTCACCGAACCCTTATGCATCATATGATGTGGTACGGAGAAGTGCAACACCAGTTTGGCCGGGAGAAAGCCCTGGAAGCTTTACAAACCGTCTATAAAAAGAGTTATGATATACAGATGAAAAGGCTGTCCAAAGCACTTGGATTTGAAATGAACGATAACCTGCCTAAACCTTTACTAAACCTTTCTGATGAACAACTACAATCCCTGAAAGAAAGCCTGGCTGTTAACTGGTTAGTCAATGATGGTGTTTGGTTTCAGGCAGTTGAGTTCTCAAGGGACATGAATGATGCCAAGCGCTGCAATGACAGTTGTTGGGGGCAATTTTCTCCTTTCGAAGCCTGGTCGATAAAGCAATTTTTAGGCCTGCCGGAAAATTCCGGATTGGACGGCCTTAAAAGGGCATTGAATTTTCGATTGTATGCCACAGTCAATAAGCAGTCGATCGTTGAGGAAACACCCTCCGGTTTTGTCTTTCAAATGAATAACTGCAGGGTGCAGGCAGCACGAAAACGAAAAGGGCTTGATGATTATCCCTGTAAATCCGGTGGTTTAGTCGAATATACAACCTTTGTCGAAGCCATCGATTCGAGAATCAAGACCGAGTGCATCGCATGCCCACCCGATAAGCATCCCGACGATTGGTATTGTGCCTGGAAGTTTTCATTGAATGAGGGGAATAAACAAAATACTGCCCCCATCAAATAAAGGGCCGTCATAAAGCTCAATTAACTCGTAATCAAGAGCCCCAACGATTTTTCTGATTTTCTTTCCTTTTTCCAAATAATCCAGGTTCCCAATAACAAAAACTTTATCTTGCCAAACACCCATTGCCCCACCTAAAAAACCATGGTCAAAGCCAGGTAATAAAACATCGTCAGGAGCCACATAACGCCCTGTAAAAAACTGTCTGATTAATGCCTTGCTAATGCCCTTATCAGAAGTAATGAAATGATTATCTTTCAATAATAATAAATTACAACGGCAATAACCCTGGTTAATATGAATTCTTTTAAGCTGCCGTGCTTTTGCTAATAGCATGGTGTCGGAAATATCACAATTGTGAACAAAATGATGATCGGTGACCATAGCATTATAAATAGCTGAATCCGGATATTTCCCACCAACATCCCGGGATCCCATTTTGAAAGATATCCCATTATTCTTTAATTCCTTTGTAAATTCTTCAGGAGTATTAGGAGCAACTATTAACTCTTTGCCAATCTTACAGAAAAAAATATCAGGATGGCCGGATATGGCTTCATAGGTAATGCCTGAAGAGGAAAAATTTAATAACTTCCCATATTTACTGAGATTTTCTTTGGCTTCAGCTGGTATTTTCTTATCAACAATAATCAACATAATATTCCCTTCCTTGTAATTCAGGGTCTTTTATAAACCTGACATTTTTATACTTTTTATTCAGTGCTTTCCTGTTCCCGGCTTCATAACCAATGGCATAATTAAATTGCCGGGAAGCTACAAAAATAGTGATGCTTTGCTTGTTTTCAATATTCTTGATCTTCATAAATTCATCATGCCAGATTTGCGACATTACCAATTCCCGAAATGAGATATGGAAAGGGCCTGCCAGTAATTCACTCCCACTAATCAACCCCTCTGAAGGGTGTAATCCCAAACGGATAACGTTTACGCCCGACTTTTCAAATATTTTATACACTTCTTTCGACCATTTGACTGCCACTTCAAGAGATAATGGCAGATAATCGCCAGATAGATACATCTCTGCCAGCTTTGTATCCCGAATAACCAGGGTTGGATATATCCGTGTATTATCTGCTCTCAATGCGACAATTTGACGGGCTGTTCGTTTCGATTTTTCCAGTGTATCACCGGGCAAGCCAATCATCATCTGCAAGCCCAAAGCAAACCCATGACTTCTAACCATTCCGGAACCTTCGATTATATCCTCCACAGTATGACCTCTTCCGGAAGCCATCAGCACGCCCTCATCCAACGACTGGGCACCTAACTCAATTGTTTTAACATGATATTTCTTTAGCAACTGTAATATCTCTGTGTCGATATAATCAGGGCGAGTGGATAATCTGATACTCTTTATGATCCCTTTTTCCACATACGGTAACGCCACTTTTAAATAGCTTTCCTGTTCTGCTTTTTTAATCCCGGTAAAGTTCCCGCCAAAAAAACCAATCTCTACATAACTTTTCTTCCATGGTATGGTCGTAAGATATTCCCGAATCAGATTATCAACCTCCTCCGGGGTAGGAATTTTTAAACTGCCTGATATTTTTTGTTGATTGCAAAAAACACACTGGAACGGACATCCGTGTTCCGGAACAAATACGGGAATTGTATAATGCTTTTGCCTGATGTTACTCAACGCTGAAAATAATTAAGTGATGCATGGCAAAGATAATGCATATTCATAAAAAGATGATTTACGGGATTCTGATTTTCATAATTTTCCATTTTTTCTTTTTCTTTTTCCAAATAAGTGTAATTTTGCATCGAAAAAATTATTCTTCGGGGCAGGGTGAAATTCCCGACCGGCGGTAATAGTCCGCGACTCCCTGAAAAGGGACTGAGCCTGTGAAATTCAGGCGCCGACAGTAAAGTCTGGATGAAAGAAGGATAAATAACATTATTTTATGTTTTTCACCCCGGTAAAACCGGTGTTGTGATAATTTATTTGCCCTGAAGTATATTATTTGAGGGCATTTTTTATTATGATTACTGGTAATAACAACCAACAGGAAGATATCAAATTTATGATGCGGGCCCTGGAAGTCGCAGAAGGTGGGAATGGATTTGTTAATCCTAATCCACTGGTAGGGGCTGTAATTGTCAAAAATGGAGTAGTTATTGGAGAAGGTTGTCATGAATACTTCGGAGGTCCACATGCCGAAATCAATGCCATAAAAAATGCAACCCAATCTGTAGAAGGTTCCACAATTTATGTTACACTCGAACCATGTTCCTATTTTGGTAAAACACCACCCTGCGCACAGGCTTTGATCGAAAATAAAGTTTTCAGGGCGGTGATTGCGATGCAAGACCCCAACCATTTGGTTGCCGGAAAAGGAATTACAATGCTTCGGAATCATGGTATTATAGTTGAAAGTGGTCTTTTAGAAGCAGAAGCACACCTGCTTAATGAAGTATATATCAAATATATTACCACACATCTTCCTTTCGTGATATTAAAAACTGCCATGAGCCTTGATGGGTAAATTGCCACTCATACCGGCGATTCCAAATGGATCAGTAACAGGAAATCACGCGGTATTGTTCATCACCTCCGCCACAAGCATATGGGGATTATGGTTGGAGTAGAAACTGTGATTAAAGACAATCCAACTCTTTCTTGCAGGATTGAATCCAAGCAGGTAAGTAACCCTATACGAATAATTACAGATTCTAAGTTAAGAATTCCCGAGAATTCAACGGTCCTGAACATCAACAAAGCACGTACTATTATCGCAACTACGAACAAAGCTAACAAAAACAAGGTACAGCGTCTAAAAAGCTATGGCGTTGAAATCACAATCACCAAAGAAAAGAATGGACAGGTTGACCTTCCTGAACTAATGAAAGAGCTCGGAATGAAAGGGATAGACAGTATTCTTATGGAAGGAGGAGGGACATTGAATTTTTCGGCTTTGGAAGCTGGAATCGTTGATAAAGTAGTAAGCTTTCTTGCACCCAAAATAATTGGCGGACAGGAAGCAAAAACCCCAATTGAAGGAAATGGAGTTAACCTGGTTAACCAGGCAATTGTATTGGAGAATTTATCGTATAAGCTGGTTGAAAACGACCTGATGATTACAGGATATATCAAAAAATAATATGTTTACCGGACTGATTGAAGAAATAGGCACAATAGTAAGTATCAAACGAGGCAGTATGTCATCTAAAATTACTATCGCTGCAAATTTAATCCTTACTGATGTAAAACCGGGTGATAGTATATGTACTGACGGGGTATGCCTGACAGTGATCGATTTTGACAAACGCCATTTTACGGTTGATGTTATGGCAGAAACTATTCGGCGAACAACATTTCAAAATCTCCAACCCGGAAATAAAGTAAACCTTGAAAGAGCCCTTAAAGTGGGTGATCGCCTGGGGGGACATATGGTAACCGGACATGTAGATGGCACGGGGGTAATTTCCCAAATGGAGAAAGAAGATAACTCTGTTTGGGTAACAATAGAAGCTGATGCCAGGCTGCTCAGGTATGTAATTCAAAAAGGTTCCATTGCTACTGACGGAATTTCTCTAACTGTTGCATATGTGGATGAACGATGTTTTAAAATTTCAATCATTCCGCATACCGGAGCTAAAACCACATTACTTGAGAAAAAGTGTGGCGACCATGTAAACCTGGAAACAGATATGACAGGAAAATATATGGAAAAAACACAAAGGAATTCAACCAATATTGATATGAACTTCCTAAGAGAACATGGATTTGCATAAAGAAAAATTGTATTTAGGAAATAACAACAATCAAAAAATGTATCAATTCAATTCAATCGGCCTTACAGGATATCCGCAATGGTCGTATGGTAATCGTGGCAGATGACGAAAACAGGGAGAATGAAGGTGACCTGATTATGGCAGCAGAGAAAGTCACTCCCGAGGCTATAAACTTTATGGTTAAGCAAGCCGGTGGGCTAATTTGCATGCCTGTTATTAAAGAAAGGCTTGCAGCTCTGAAAATTGATATGATGGTAAAAAATAATACCGATTCGCATCAAACTGCTTTTACGGTTTCGGTTGATGCAAATGACTGCACAACAGGGATTTCAGTATTTGAGAGGGCTCATACCATTAAAAAAGTGCTCGATCCGGGTGCACAACCTGAAAACTTCAACCGTCCGGGACATGTTTTCCCCCTTGAAGCTAAAGATGGTGGCGTTCTGGTGCGCGCCGGACATACCGAAGCATCAGTTGACCTGGCAAAAATAGCCGGCCTTTACCCTGCAGGTGTTATATGTGAAATTATGAATGAAGATGGAGGTATGGCCCGTATTCCTGAACTGATTGAATTTAAAGAAAAACATGGCTTGAAAATTATTACTATTGCCGACCTAATCAAATATCGCCGATTAAACGAACGCATGGTAGAAAGAGTATCTGATGCTAAAATGCCAACCCGGTATGGGGAATTTCGTGTTTTTGGCTATCAAAACAAAATAAATCGTGAGCACCATATTGCTTTGGTAATGGGCGATATTAATAGCAACAAACCTGTACTGGTTAGAATTCACTCAGAATGCCTTACCGGAGATGTATTCGGTTCGTTACGATGCGATTGTGGCGAACAACTTGACGAAGCCATGCGCCAAATTTCCTTAGAAGGTAGAGGCGTTCTGTTATACATGCGCCAGGAGGGCCGTGGCATCGGTTTGTTAAACAAATTAAAAGCCTACAAACTCCAGGACAGTGGTATGGATACCGTTGAAGCAAATGAAGCGCTTGGTTTTCCTGCCGATTTAAGAAGCTATGGCATTGGTGCTGAAATTCTTACCGACCTTGGCGCAACAGAATTACGACTGATGACCAATAACCCTAAAAAAATATCCGGACTGGCAGGTTTTGGATTGAAAGTAGTGGAGCGGATCCATATTGAAATGAACCACCATGAAGAAAATGAATTCTACCTCAAAACTAAAGCCGAAAAAATGGGACATATGCTAAAAATCTCTAAAATGCATGTGTAATGAATACCATCAAATGAGTACGTGTAAAGCAATACATTATTATCACTAATTGAAAAAATAAAATCATAAATACCATGAAAATATACGAAGGAAAATTAGCTGCAGAAAATTCCAGATTTGTTATTATTATTGGACGTTTTAATGAATTTATTGGTGGCAAATTGCTGGCCGGGACACTGGATGCCCTGAAACGTCATGGCGCAATGGAAGAGAACATTGAAATTGCCTGGGTTCCAGGTTCTTTTGAGATTCCCCTGGTTGCTAAAAAAATGGCTAAAAGCGGAAAGTACGATGCTGTAATATGCCTGGGTGCTGTTATTCGGGGTTCTACACCACATTTTGACTATGTAGCCGCTGAAGTATCTAAAGGAATTGCAAATGTTTCATTGGAAACAGAACTTCCAGTTATCTTTGGAATACTAACAACAGACACCATCGAACAGGCCATTGAACGTTCCGGAGCAAAAGCAGGCAACAAAGGGTTTGATGCTGCAGTTACAGCTATTGAAATGGTTAACCTGCTCAATCAGTTTTAATTAAAAATGACTTGATCCATCCCAGCAATGGGTACATAATTTTTCCTTTGGAAGGCCAATTGCTTCAACCAGGTCGTCAAGATGTTGGTATTTTAATGATGTCACACCAAGCTTTTCCCTGATTTTCTCAATCATTGCATAATACCTTTCAGTGCCAGGGGTAGCATATTCTTCAAGGTATTTATCTTCCGTTCCTTCTATTTCCATTATTGCTTTTCGACCTGCCAGGTCAAGCGTTGATCGAGAGGTAGAAAAATTAAGGTATTCACATGGAAATATCAGTGTCGGACATGCTGGTCGTATATGAATTTCTTTTGCCCCGTACTCATTTAATATCTGAACATTATCCTGCAGCTGGGTCCCTCTTACAATAGAATCATCACATAATGCTATTTTTTGTCCATTAATTATTGATTTAACAGGAAGAAGTTTCATTTTCGCGACAAGATCTCTCATCTCCTGGTTTTGCGGCATAAAGCTTCTGGGCCAGGTTGGTGTATATTTTACATAGGCCCGTTTGTACGGAATTTGCTTTTCATTCGAATAGCCGATGGCATGAGCAACCCCTGAATCGGGTACTCCCGAAACATAATCAACCACAGCATCATCATTTCTTGCAAG
>JAGLWB010000383.1 GCA_023133655.1 Bacteroidales bacterium | reverse complement strand
GCTATGTTTAGCTTATCACTCCTTAGGTTCATCTATTTGTTCCTTGTATTGATTACACATATATATCAACTGTACAAGCGGTCGGTGTGCCGGGCAAACATAGGCACATAACCCGCATTCGTTGCACACTTCCGGATGAAACTGTTTAGCCTCCTTCAGCAGGTTGTGCTCAACATATCGACTAATCAGATGCACCTGTAGGTTTATGGGGCAGGTTCGCGTACAACGTCCACAATTCATGCAGGTGAGATTGACTTCATCAGGAAGGGCATCCCGTGACATCAGGTAAAGACCATGACTTGATTTTGTTAATGGTGTTTCATCGCTGTACTGTGCGATTCCCTTCATCGGTCCCCCGACCAGAAGACGTGCATATGTTTCATCGGCTAATCCCTGACTCTCCAGGACAGTTCGAATCGGCGTACCAATTGGAACCTTAACTGTAACAGCTTTAGACAGGCGGTTACCTGCTACAGTCATATACTTACTCGTGAAAGGTCCCTTACCATCGAGAGCATCAACCATAGCCAGAAGATATTCCACCGACAGAACCGCAACGCCCATTTTTCGATAAGACATGGTGTTAGGGATATCGACACCCGTCAGGTTCCGAACAAGCAACCTTTCTATTCGGTGTTTATACTCATCAGAGACAGCTACCACCTGGACAGATTCACCGAACTCTTCACTTGCCCACTCGGCAAGCCTTTTCGGGGTCGTTAACCAGATCGTGGCATTGGGCGCGATGTTGTTCAGTTTCCTGATTCCCTGGAGAATCTTTTCCACTTTGTCCTGCAGCAACAGTTCGAACGCAAAAACAGTAGGTTCTTCGCTTGCTCCCTTGATAATAATCTGCTTGACCTCGGGAAATCCATCCATCTCTTCTTCATGGTGAAACTTGCCCGGCGTGGTCCATGGTGAGATCACACCGGATGCTTTCAGTTTCTCGACCTGTGAAGCCGACTTAAACGGAACACCGTAACTTTCGAACATCTCATCAACAGTAAGGGCAGGTTCCTTATTGGATTCAATCACAACCGCCGGTACGGTAAAACTCCGCGCCGTCCAGACCGGCTTGATCTCTTTCACTACTCCGCTGATAGAAGCATGGACGCAATTCCCCAGTTCAGATCGTCCAATGATCTGGTTCCTGCGTACAACATCTCCCTCCTGTACAAGAGATTTGTAATAAATCTGCCCGGGATACTCGAGCGGAATCACGACGGTATCCGGATTATCTACCGAAGAGATGGTTTCTTCATGTTCGGTGTACTTTGGCACATGGGCCAGAGGCTTAAAAATTGTCCGCAAAAAATTCATCGGTAAATCCAGCAACTCCGATTTATTTCAAATGACACATTTCGCATCGCACATTGCCTTCCTGGGATGCAAACAATTCGACATTCTCGACAAAATGACAACGATTGCACTGCTCGTGATACGCGACACTAATCACTCTCGAATAATGACAACTCCCGCAATCCTGGTCGTGCACTTCCCGCATCTCATCGTGGGTAAGCAAATCCGCGGTGTATTCAGCATCGTGACATTCAATACAAGCAGTGCTTACTTCATCTGTTTCCTGAACCGACGAGTGACAATTGCGGCAGGATTGAGCCTGTGCTGATTCATCAATCTGATGACAAGTTCCACACGAATGAGCCTCAATTGTCTTCAGATCGGTGTGGTCGAAGTCTTCAGCAACGAAGTCTTCATGGCAGTCACTGCAATCGTATCTATCATCGGATAAAAGCAGATCGTGATGGCAACTCTCGCATCCATCCGTTAAATCAGTATGTGCCTTGTGTTCGAACATCACAGGCCCACCTGAATTAGGTAAATAGTAGCGGCCAATATTTAAGGGTTCACTTTCAACCCAGTAACCGGCAACTCCCACCACACCAGCCACTATCGTGAGAAAAGTCAACAGGAGCCATTTATCTGATTTACCCATATTACATTTCCCGGATGTTTTGAATGGTTATTTCAATTCTTTGGGAATAGGCCGGTCTATCAATTATAGCTAACATTCCATCATCCGCTAAATTACGATACATATAATCTCCGTGAACATATGCTGATATTCGGCGCGACACAAGAGAAATATTTCACAAACAATTAGGAATATTTGTAAGTATTCCAACCAACAATTCGGGTGTAATTTTCTAATAAATATAGAACCGGATGTTTTTTGCCTGCGTACAACTACATGCAACACTGCTTATTATGATATACACAAGAGACGAACTATTCTCTGTTCAAGCCGCCTGGGGTCCTGTATATTCAATCATGTCTTCTAACATGATAATTACCCAACTTAAGAAAACACCTGCTATTCTCTGTTTAGCTGTGACTATTATGCTGCCGAGTTGTTCCAAAAAGGGGCTTGACCGTGATCTGATTGTAATCAGTGGTAAGACTATGGGGACAGAGTATGAGGTAAAGATTGTCACAACTGAGACAATATCAAAACAACAGTTTATAGAGGTAAGAAACGGAATAGACAGCCTGCTTGGGGTAGTAAATCAACAGATGTCTACCTACATTGACAGCTCGGAAATCTCCCGTTTCAACTGTTACGAAAAGACTGACTGGTTTCCAGTGTCAACTGAAACAGCCGAAGTCTTCAAGCAATCTCTGGAGGTTAGCGAAAAATCCAGTGGCGCTTTTGATATAACGGTAGGTCCTCTCGTAAACCTGTGGGGTTTCGGTCCAGAGAAGAGAAATGCCGATGTGCCGAGCGAAGAAAGTATCACACAGGTAATGCGGTTTATTGGATACCGGAAGATATCTGCAAGATTATCTCCGCCATCGATTAAGAAAAAGGTTTCCGATGTATACTGTGATCTTGCGGCAGTTGCCAAAGGCTATGGAGTTGACAGAATTGCCGAATATCTGGAATTCAATGGAATATCTGATTACCTGGTTGAGATTGGAGGAGAAATTAGAGCGAGGGGCCGGAACCAGCGGGATACTGTATGGCAGGTAGGTATTGCTGTACCTGAGAATGAATCGGGTATTCAGACAGTCGTTTCTCTGAATAATCTTTCGATGGCAACATCTGGAGATTACCGTTTTTATTTTGAACGCGAAGGTATCAGGTACTCACATATTATCAACCCAGGAACCGGGAAACCTATAACACACAAGTTAGCTTCTACAACTGTCATACATACAAGCTGTGCCTATGCGGATGCTATGGCAACTGCAATCATCGTATTGGGCCCGGGGGAGGGGTACAAACTTGCCCTGAGAGAGAATCTGCCAGCCTTTCTGATCATAAGAGAAAAGGATAGCTTTGTCGAAAAGATGACGCCTGCGTTCAAGAAATGTCTTGCGCCTGATGAACACCGCAGTAACCACTGAGAGTACTTCGGCAATTTGAACTTGAGTCTGATTGAGACATGTATACTGGCAAGAGTACAGACTCCTTTTTGGCGAGGCACTTGGGATACATATAGAACATTTGTAGGGTCGGGTTTTGCTTAGATTAGCAGAATCTTCCGATGAAACTAAGAAGAAACTTGTTTCTGGCGGGGCACTTGGGATACATATAGAACTCTGGTGGGTTGGGCTCGTGTCAATTTGGCAGAATTTTCGGGAGGAACTAAAACCATTGAAAATGGCGGGCCATCGTGGACTATCTTAGAACTGCAGCCTGATCGCCCCCCACCCCATCTTATTATACTGCAATAACTTACAAGGCATTCAAGGGCTATAACCCCCTATAGCACCGAATAACGTGCGACCATTTTTCTCACGATTCAGTGTCTTCAACTTATACTTTTTTGTAAAACAGCGAAACAAATCCTTGACTTCTGCGTTAAAACTACCGAACATTCTAATAGAATAATAGAATAATAGAATAATAGAATATTAGATATTGAAAGTGAGATACAAATGATGAATCAAGCGGAATCAAGAGAATCGGATAGGCGTACGGAGATACTGAGTGCTGCTCAAAAGTGCTTTGCCCGGCATGGGTTTGCCAAGACCACTATGGAAGACATAGCACAGGCAGTCGGGATGAAAGCTGGTT
>JAGLWB010000382.1 GCA_023133655.1 Bacteroidales bacterium | reverse complement strand
TGGGGTGTTTTCTTAGAGGCACTAATTAGTAAAACGTAAAAAAGTCCTTTTTTATGTTTATTACAACTAAAATTGTACATTTTCAATTCTTTCAACCAATCTGTTATACCATTGCTCCCCAAATTTTCTAATAAGGGGTTCTTTCAGGAATTGGTATAAATAGATGCCTTCTTTTTTGCCTCTTGTCAATGCCTCTTTACAGATATGCCAGCGGTGGTAGTTTACTCCTTCATAATTTTTGAATTTTGTTGTCCTTACGGGATATAAATTGCATGAAACAGGTTTTTGAAAATGAATGGCTCCTTTTTCAAATGCTTCTTCAACAGCACATCTTGCTATCCCTTCTTTCATTACCACAAATACACATGCTTGATCATTAATCAATGGAGTGACCCAATTACCCTGTGCATCAAAATCCATCACACCGTTTTTTTCTATCACGGCAACCCCTTTAGGATCCATAAAAGGTTTGATATGGGCCATGTGATCTTCAAGAAGCGAAATTTCTTCCATTTCCAGAGGAGCTCCGGCATCACCTTCAATACAGCATGCTCCATGGCATCTGTGAAGATCACACACAAATCTAACATGTGCCAGATCATCCGAAATAAGGGTCTTATCAATTACGATCATGCATCAAATTCATATCAGTTTATCATGCAAATATTCAATGGCTTTTGTGATCACGAGGTTATGATCAAAAGCTAATTGAGGCAATGAAGGGAGTGGAAACCAATCGACATTTCTGGCATCATCTCCTGCCACAGCATGTGCAGCTGTTTCGGCAAACCCATAGAATACCACTGAAACGGTTCTTCCCCGTGGGTCCCTGTTTAAGTCGCCAAATGTACGAAATTGTTCAAGGTAAATATTGGCCAGGCCTGTCTCTTCCAGTAGCTCGCGTTGAATCGCGCGATCCAATGTTTCATCCATATCCACAAAGCCGCCAGGCAGCGCCCATTGGCCCTCAAAAGGTGGTTGGTCGCGTTGTATCAGCAGCACCCTTGATTCATTGTGCTCTTTCTTGAAAATAATGGCATCAACTGTAAGTGCAGGCCTGGGGTATTTGTAAGTGTAGGGCATGGGTGTTTGGATGTTTATAGCAATAAAACGTCAACTAAGATACAACATTATTCATTTCTTATTTCGGATAAATCAGGAATTCGAATGATAAATGAGGAATGATAAATGAGAAATAACCGATAAGAAATAAAAAATGAGGAAGTTTTGTTGATATGTTGGATGTCCCATACCAAAAAACAAGAAAAAAGCCCCCATTAGAACGGGGACTTGGAGAATATATGGAGTAACCAGGAGAAATAAATCAGTATATTTTAAAGTCGAACCTGGTCAGGTATTCTGCTCCAACCGATACAATGCCTTTGGTGAGCCGCATATTTTCAATCTGGTTGACAATAAAATCTTTTAATAGATTACAACTGGCGTTGACACTATTCACAACGATATAACCATCTTCATCATAAGAGAAACTAACAATTACCATTCCTTCCAGGTTACAATTTTTGGCCTCTTCGGGATACTTGATTTTTTTTGCAAAGGCCTGTCTTGTTTCCCAGGGAATGTCATTAATGTAATCTTCTTCTTCCAGAATAAATGGTGTAATCATATAATTTTCTTCTTCTGGCGTGTTTTCATCAATCACTGAGTCGAAGATTATTTCCTCTTGCTCCCATGGAATATCATCTATATAGTCTTCATCATCAAGAGTAAAGTGGATATAATCAGCTCCTGTAAAATCGTAATCACAGCAAGCTTTTTGGAATTCTTTTTCTGTGTTAAACGGAATGTCGTTAATATAATCTTCTTCATCAAGGCAGAATTTAACCAATAAGGGGTCGTGCATAAGTTTGGTGCAATTTATTGGTCTTTTGGCAGGATCATGGTCGCTGGTTGCTGTAACATTTTTTTGCAGACCAACGAAAAACAAGATTAAAATGATTGATAGGATACTTTTCATGGCTGTTTTTTTAAGGATTACACATGATTAATGGTGCACATTATGTGCCATGGTTTATAATAGTCAGGTATACAGATAGATAGAAGGGTTGTGGGAGGGGGAGTCTGATAAAAAAGTGTACGCAACAATACACTATTGTTCAGTTATGGACAATAAAAGCGGTGAGGGGTATTAGTAATTTGATCTTTTTATGCCTGAAATTCAAGGAGATAGTGTTAAATAATGTTAAATTAGGTGCGTGTTATTGCGAGCCCTCTACAATAATTACGATTTCTCCTTTTATTTTTTCCCCCTTATAATAATCTTTTAATTCCGCCAGAGTTCCCCGTTGTGTTTCCTCAAAGATTTTTGTTAATTCTCTTGATATGGAGGCTTTTCGGTCGGCTCCGAAATATTCGATAAATTGTTCAATGGTTTTAATCAGCCGATGAGGTGATTCGAAGAAAATCATTGTATAGGGGGAGGAAACTAATTCTTTAAGTTTTTTTTGTCTTCCTTTTTTATGAGGAAGAAACCCTTCAAACACAAACCGGTCAGAAGGAAGCCCGGAGTTTGTCAGAGCCGGCACAAAAGATGTTGCCCCGGGGAGAGATTCAATATCAATATTATTAATAATACATTCTCTTATTAAAAGAAAACCGGGGTCTGAAATACCGGGTGTTCCGGCATCGGAAACAAGTGCCATTGTTTCTCCATCCAGAAGCCGGGAGATTATCATCTCCTTACGTTTGTGCTCATTAAATTTATGGTGCGACAGCATTCCGGTTTTAATCGCATAATGGTTAAGAAGATGTCCGGTTTTACGGGTATCTTCAGCTAAGATCATATCCACTTCTTTTAAAACCTCAATGGCCCGGAGGGTAATATCTTTTAAGTTTCCAATAGGTGTTGGAACAATGTATAGTTTTGACATTTGCTTTTAGTATTTTGGAAATGCTTCAACAAATTTAGTCAATAATGTAAACAGATCATCATATTCGGTAAAGGGAAGTCCTTCGGCTTTATCATCTATAGTGTGATATTCTGTGTACTCATCACCAAGGGTATAAATAAAAAATGAAGGGACTCCTTTTTCGTAGAAGTAGTAATGATCGCTGTTTTTGGCTTCCGGCCTTTTTTTGATGTTTTTCAGGAGATGATGGTCCTCATTGACCTTTTTAAGAATCGAAAATTCTTTTTCCAGCACCTTGCCGTTTACAACCATGATACCATCGCTGCCAGAGCTAACCATATCGAGGTTGACAAGAAAACGAATATTTTCGAGGGGGAAGAGTGGGTGGTCAGTGTAATATTTTGATCCTTTTAAACCGGATTCTTCTGCACTGAATGCCATGAAAACGATAGAATAATATGGCTGATTTTCAGGCTGTGTGTAATAACGGGCCAAATCCATCAACATTGCCGTTCCACTGGCATTGTCGTGAGCACCAGGGAAAAAAGTTTCGGCTCCCATCCTTCCCAGGTGATCATAATGAGCCGTGAAAACGACAAAAGTATCAGGCTGAATTATCCCTTTAACATACCCGATGACATTTTGTGTTTGGTATTTTTTATAAAACTTGTTTTTTATTTTCAATTTGATTTGGCTGGCATCAACAGGCATTTTTTCTTTTAACACATCTATTGAAACATAATCTTCTATTTGTGAACAACCTGAAACGTGCCACCACAGCTTATCATTTTTCAGTACAATGATCCCAGCCGATGGAAAGGGATTTTGTCTTTTAAGAAATCCGAGGCTGTCGTCTACTATTATGAATGATCCGGAAAGGTCAATTCCCTGTTTTAGGCTTTGTGGCCTGGGGTAGTCATTAAGGATATTTGGCAACCTGTAAACCGGGAAAATACCTTTTATTGGAGGTGAATTACAGGCGATGATATAGTCAATCCCTGGAGCAAGCTTTGTTCCGTTGGTGCAAAGTATTAGTTTTTTTGGAAAAGTATTGATTGAAATATTAAACTGCTGGTAGTAATTTTTTTGGAAGCTTTTCAGGTTATGCTTTTTATATTCTTTATGAATATACCTGGCAGCTTTTTTGTCGCCATGACGTACATAACCTCTCCCATGAAAAGCAGAGGAGGTAAGATCACTCACAGTTTTTCTTGCATAATCAAGGTCTTGGGCAAAAAGATAACGGAACGGCAGGATTAATAAAAAAAAGAAAGCCAGTTTCTTCATAAATATTTTCTCTGTACGAAGTCATGAAGTCTTTTAAAAGAATCCAGCTCTTCAATCATGTTATTTTGTTTTTTCAATTCTCCCAGGTATTCTATTGCGCCTTCGGAATTTTCGCAGCTATTCAAATCATCGATGGCTTTGGAATATGCATTCATATTGCCATGGAAGAGTTCGTTTATGAAAATAAACCTGTCATTGATACCGATGTATGCTTTTAAATCATTTATTGGGGTATGTTGAATTTTTGCTGCTATACTATCATCGTCAACTTCTTTTGATCCATTATCATGAACTGTATTTTCCGGGGTTTTATATTTATCAGCCACCATCATCTCGCCTTCGGAAAACAAGTCAAAGGAAGAAGACTGGGAGTCCGGCATTTCTTTTATTGGTTCTGCTTCAGCAGGTTTTTCTTCTATTGTTTCTACCTGCAACACAATTTCATCAGGAATCTGATGAATAGGTTCAATCACATCTTCAGCTTCCGGGCCGATAGGCTGTGTTGTGGTTTTTTTGGTAAAACCAATATTAATATTTACTTCGGAGGAGGGCGCGGCTTTTTGATTTTCCTTGTTTAGAAGATGGAAATTATCATAAAGTTTTCTGATGTTCTCCATGATCAGGTCAACCTCAATTTGCGGGATTTGATCTTCATACTTCCAGAGAATAGCCTGTTCTTCGTTAATAGCGTCTAAGACCTGTTTAATGATTTCCTTCAGAAGTTTTTTGTTACTCATGACTATTTGTGATAATTTAAAATTGTATCTGGTTTTTATTTTTGTACCTATTTTTTGTACGTTTGTAAAACATTGATAAAGGTAAAAAGAATCCAGGATTCACACGCTATGTTTTTAGAAAAATCATCAAACGGCAACAAACGCACCGGTTGGATTGAAGTTATCTGCGGATCCATGTTTTCCGGCAAAACGGAAGAGTTGATCAGGCGTTTAAACAGGGCAAAGATAGCACAACAACGAATTGAGATATTCAAACCTGAGATTGATAAACGTTATGATGATGAAAAAATTATTTCACATGATGAAAATACTATTAACTCAACGCCGGTTCAATCAGCGTCCCAGATTTTATTTCTGGCCAATGAAGTAGATGTAGTGGGTATTGATGAGGCCCAGTTTTTTGATGACGAACTCGTAAATGTCTGTAATCACTTGGCCGATAATGGAGTAAGGGTTATTGTGGCTGGTCTGGATATGGACTATTTGAGAAAACCTTTTGGCCCCATCCCTACTTTACTTGCCTCCGCTGAATACGTAACCAAGGTGCATGCTATATGTATCCGTTGTGGTAACCTGGCTCAATATTCACACCGAACGGTTAAGGATGATCATCTTGTCCTTTTGGGTGAAAAGGAAAATTACGAACCACTATGTCGTTCTTGTTTTCTTGAGAAAAGTGAAAAAAAATAAAATTTACTATTTTTGCGCCTTAGTAACTCATTAAAAACATTACAAAAATGAATAGAATATTTAGTTTCGCATCAATTTTTGTATTAATTATGATTGTTTCAGCAAATTCGTGTCAGGAGGACAAACAAACCAAAGTATTGATATCAACAGATTATGGTGATATTACTGTAGTTTTATTTGATGAAACTCCCTTACACCGTGATAATTTCATAAAGCTTGTTAATGAAGGATGGTATGAAGGTTCGATCTTTCATCGCGTAATAAGTAATTTCATGATCCAGGGAGGTGGCCATGCTGATGGGCGACAAGATCCCGGGTACACTGTTCCGGCCGAGTTTGTTGATATTTACTTTCACAAGAAGGGAGTATTGTCAGCAGCCAGGAAGCCAGATCAAGTCAATCCGAATAAAGAGTCTTCCGGTAGTCAGTTTTATATTGTTCAAGGGCAGGTTTTTACCGATGAACAGCTGGATGATCTTGAGCAACGCTTTGGGAAAGATTTTCCAGAAGAAAGACGTGAAGTATACCGAACGTTGGGAGGTACGCCACATCTTGATGGTGATTATACTGTTTTTGGGGAAGTCATTTCCGGATTGGACGTGGTGGATAAAATTGCCGCTGTTCAAACTGCCAGAGGGGATAAACCCGTTCAGGATGTTAAAATGACAATGAAGATCGTAAAATAGCCTGCGTGTAATTGACTGGATATGCACGAAAAGATTAAGAGATATAAAAAGGAGATTGATGGTTTTACCACTGAAATTGCTGAAGAGGTGGATCAGTTTAGAATTCGGTTTTTAAGCAAGAAGGGCCTTATACCATCTTTGTTTGCTGATTTTAAGAGCGTTCCGCCTGAGCAAAGACGTGAGATGGGCAGGATTTTGAATGAACTTAAAGGTTCAGCCCAGAAAAAACTTAATGAACTTCGTGAATCCATTGAATCAAATAAAGTTAGCGAAAAGAAAGCCATTGATCTAACCCTTCCGACCGATTTTTCCTCTCTTGGTACACGCCATCCCATTTCTATTGTAGGGAACGAAATCATAGAGATTTTTTCACGTATTGGATTTACGGTTTCAGAAGGCCCGGAAATTGAGGATGACTGGCATAATTTTTCGGCTTTAAATTTTCCTGAAGAACATCCTGCAAGAGATATGCAGGATACCTTTTTCATTGAGAAAGACCCGGATGTTTCACTTCGCACCCATACATCATCGGTACAAATACGTGTGATGGAAGAGACAAAACCGCCCATGCGTGCCCTTTTTCCCGGCAGGGTTTTTCGCAATGAAGCTATCTCAGCCAGGGCGCATTGTATTTTTCATCAGGTAGAAGGGTTGTATGTGGATAAGAATGTGTCTTTTGCCGATCTTAAGCAAACGCTTTTATATTTTGCCAAAGAGATGTTTGGAGAGGAGACCGGTATCCGGCTCAGGCCATCTTATTTTCCTTTTACCGAGCCTTCTGCTGAGATGGATATTTCATGCAATATTTGTGGGGGAAAAGGATGTAATATTTGCAAATATACTGGCTGGGTTGAAATTTTGGGGTGTGGCATGGTCGACCCGAATGTTTTTGAAAACTGCGATATTGATAGCAAAAAACAGACCGGGTTTGCCTTTGGCATGGGTGTTGAACGTATTGCCATGCTTAAATATCAGGTAAATGATATCAGGTTATACTTTGAAAATGATGTCCGATTCCTGAAGCAATTCCGATCAGCTTTATAATAAAGAGAACCCTGGCGGAGTAGTAAACTGACCTTATTACAATTGGTTCTATTACTATTTTAATGATTGAATGCGATAATGCGACAATGCGATAATGCGATAATGCGACAATGCGACAATGCGATAATGATTGATTTTATCCACTGAGCACTCCCCATCATGACCTCATATATCGGGATCACTTTCACTTTGTGTGTAAAATATTTAAATGTAGTTGACGGCAAACAATATGAAATTAATTTTGCAAAATTTACTTAATTTGGCCTGATTTCTCCATCAATTTGCTAAAAATGCGATTTCGGGACGTTCAATCCCTTGTTGGTTGCATTTTTTACAAATTTTCCTGATGCAGTTGCTAAAATCAATTTTTATCTGGGATAAATCCACCTTATATTTGTTTCTGATTAACAAGAAAACTAACATGGACCAGGAAAAGGAAATAATCCATCATATTTTAAACCAAATCCCCAGAGGTAAAGGCCATTTAACTAATTTTTTTGAATCGGATGCGGAGCTTATTGAATTTTCAGGAGTTCAGATTCTTTTCACAACCGATGAATTCTCCAAAGAGGACCTTTTCAGGGATGATGATCCATATACACTTGGTTGGAACGTTGTTGTGTGCACAGTGAGTGATATTTTGGCTAGTGGCGGAACACCCAGGTTTTACGCGCACAGTATGCAGGTTTCAACCTCCTGGTCAACAAAGTATATCGGAGATTTTTCTTCAGGG
>JAGLWB010000381.1 GCA_023133655.1 Bacteroidales bacterium | reverse complement strand
AGGAGACTGGTCGAAGCAGGTTGCAGGTTTTTTACGCTTGTGATAGCTAATTATCAACTGATTGATGACAGATATATGACTTGTCGTGTATAATATGCAATACGGATACGCAAGATGGGATATGTAATGCGATATCGTTAAAAAATAATATTTAATATTAGGTTTTTAATTAGAAAGAATTTAATTTTGCACCTCCAAAATAAAAAGTGAATTAAAATGGGGAAAAAATCTAAAGATGCCAGGATTCAGGTAATACTTGAGTGTACCGAGCACAAAAATAGTGGAATGCCTGGAACGTCAAGGTATGTCACTACCAAAAATAAGAAGAACACGTCCGAAAGGATGGAGTTGAAAAAGTACAACCCAATATTAAAGAAAGTAACTGTTCATAAAGAAATAAAATAATATAAGACATGGCTAAAAAAGTTGTTGCAACGCTAAGAACATCCGTAGGAAAAGATTTTGCAAAAGTTATCCGTATGGTTAAATCCCCTAAAACCGGAGCATATATGTTCAAAGAATCTGTGATCCCTAATGATCAGGTGAAAGAATTTTTGGCCAGGAAGTAAGATATATTTACTACATTGCCTGTAGAAAGCTTTTTCTTAATTAAGGAGAAGCTTTTTTTATGGAATCCTAAATAAATAGTTAATACCATGGGTGTTTTTTCATTCCTTTCAAAAGAGAAAAAAGAAGATCTTAACAAAGGCCTGGCCAAAACCAAAGAGAATGTATTTTCAAAGATATCCAGGGCAGTCGTTGGAAAATCGAAGGTTGATGATGAAGTGCTGGATAATCTGGAGGAGATACTGGTTACTTCGGATGTTGGAGTTGAAACAACTCTAAGGATCATAGACCGGATCGAAAAACGTGTTTCAAAAAATAAATATCTTGGAGTTAGTCAGTTAAATCAGATCCTTAAGGAGGAGATAGTTTCCCTGCTAGAGGAGAATGACCTTGAACAAGCATCAGATTATGCAATTCCCAGGAGCGATGATCCTTTTGTGATCATGATTGTTGGAGTTAACGGTGTAGGAAAAACTACTACAATTGGGAAACTGGCCTGGTATTATAAAAATGCCGGGTATTCGGTTTTACTTGGTGCGGCTGACACATACAGGGCCGCTGCTGTTGACCAGCTTACCATTTGGTCTGAGAGAGCAGGAGTGCCTATTGTAAGCCAGGGCATGGGTGCCGACCCTGCATCAGTGGCTTTTGATACGCTCAAATCGGCCAAAGCCAATAACGCCGATGTCGTAATCATAGATACTGCCGGACGTTTACATAATAAGGTAAACCTGATGAATGAACTTACAAAAATCAAGCGAGTCATGCAAAAGGTGATCCCTAATGCCCCCCAGGAAGTCCTTTTGATACTTGATGCATCAACAGGGCAGAATGCTTTTGAACAAGCAAAACAATTTACAGAAGCAACTGAAGTCTCAGCCTTAGCGCTAACTAAGCTTGACGGCACTGCAAAAGGCGGTGTGGTAATAGGCATCTCTGATCAACTTAAAGTACCTGTTAAGTATATCGGAATAGGAGAGAAGATTGAGGATCTCCAGATCTTTAACCGGTACGAGTTTGTAGATTCGTTGTTTAGTTAGCTGCAAGCTGCAAGCTGCAAGTTTTCACAGGTATATCTTTATCCAAATACAATAAAATTTGGATTCAAAATATTCTCTTTATTATAGATTAAGGGTGTTTCTCCATCTGTAAGTGTAACGCTGCCCCCTGCATGCTCAACAATTGCCTGCCCGGCCGCGGTATCCCATTCAGAAGTGGGAGCAAAGCGGGGGTATACATCTGCTTTTCCTTCGGCTACCATACAAAATTTTAATGAGCTTCCCTGTGAAATAATCTCAATCTCTCCATGTTTTTTTTTCTTCTTGGCAATAAAACGCTGCGTTTCCTGATTCATATGAGACCTGCTTCCAACCACCGTATATCTGTTTTTTGAAACCTTTAAGGGTAGGAGGGATGCATTTTTTATTAATGTATGCCAGTCAGGATCAGAAAACCTTTTCACCTGTTCCATTTTATAGCTTCCTTCATTTCGGGAAGCGAAGTACAGAACATCCAACACCGGAACATAAATTACTCCCAGAATGGGCCGGCCATTCATAACCAGGGCAATGTTTACAGTGAACTCACCATTTTTTTTGATGAATTCCTTTGTCCCATCCAGTGGGTCAACAATCCATAGTAAGTCCCAATCTTTTCTCTGAGAATAAGGAATATTTTTTCCTTCTTCACTTAATACAGGAATACCGGTTTTTTTCAACGCATGATCAATGATCGAATGTGACTTCTTATCAGCAGTAGTCAGTGGCGACTGGTCTTCTTTCATCTCTACATCAAACTCCGAGTCATATACTTCAAGGATCGCCTTTCCTGCTTTTAATGCCGATTTAATTGCAGTTATTAAGTGCTTTCTGTACATGGTTTTTTGTGTATTTAAGCCTTTCCCTGTCTCTTACCGGCTACCGGCTACCGGCTACTGGCTACTGGCTACTGGCTACTGACTACTTTTTTCAACCTTTAGTTTTTTTTTCTAACATCTCCTGCAAGGCAACCAATTCATCCCGATACCGCGCAGCCTCAATAAAGTCCAGCTCCTTAACCGCGCCTTCCATGGATTTCTTTGTTTTGTTAATGGTTTTCTGAATCTGTTCTTTCGACATGTACTTCATCACAGGATCCGCTGCTACATTAATCTTGTCATCTTCGATATATGGTCGTGGACCACCTCCTTTGGTATCTATAACTGTTGTTTGTCCCATGATAGCTTCGGTGGACTTGACAATTTGCTTCGGTGTGATGTTATGTTTTTCGTTGTATTTGAGCTGTTTTTCGCGCCTGCGGTCTGTTTCTTCAATAGTGCGTTGCATCGAGTGTGTAATCTTATCAGCATACATGATGACTTTACTGTTGATATTTCTCGCTGCGCGTCCTGCCGTCTGGGTCAGTGATTTCTCAGAACGCAGAAATCCTTCCTTGTCTGCATCCAGAATCGCAACCAATGATACTTCAGGAAGGTCGAGGCCTTCCCGCAACAGGTTGATTCCAACAAGAACATCAAAATTTCCCAATCGTAAGTCCCGCATAATCTCTACACGATCCAGTGTGTGCACGTCTGAATGAATATATTTGCTTTTTATGTTAAGTTTTAATAAATATTTTGTCAGTTCTTCAGCCATACGTTTGGTAAGGGTTGTAACAAGTATCCTGGATCCATTTTTAACAGTTTTGTCAATTTCATCAAGGAGATCGTCGATCTGGTTTTGGCTGGGTCTAACTTCGATAATAGGATCCGGGAGCCCGGTAGGCCTGATCAGTTGTTCAACCACCACCCCTTCGCTTTTTTTTAGCTCATAATCTGAGGGGGTGGCACTCACAAATATTATTTGGTTTAAAAGAGCTTCAAATTCAGCAAATTTCAGGGGCCTGTTATCCATAGCTGAAGGTAGCCGGAATCCATATTCCACAAGTGTTTGCTTACGGCTTCGATCGCCTCCATACATCGCCCTTACCTGCGGTATGGTAACATGGCTTTCATCTATCACCATCAGAAAATCATCAGGAAAGTAATCCAGAAGGCAAAAAGGCCTGGATCCGGGTGAACGGCCATCAAAATAACGTGAATAATTTTCGATTCCTGAGCAGTAGCCAAGTTCTCGCATCATCTCAATATCGTATGATACTCTGTCTTCCAAACGTTTAGCCTCCATGTTTCCTCCATTTTCTTTAAAAAATGCAGTCTGTTTGAACATGTCATTCTGTATCTCAAGCAGAGACTCCTTCATTTTTTCCTGCGATATGATAAATATATTGGCAGGGAAGATGGTTTTGCTGTCGTGCGTTTCCAGGGTCTGGCCTGTTAAGGGATCAAAAGTTTCAATACTTTCAATCTCATCCCCCCAAAAGATAACACGAAAAGCAACATCGGCATATGCCGGAAAAATATCAACTGTATCACCTTTGACCCGGAACTTACCTCTGAAAAAATCAACTTCTGTTCTGGAATAGAGGCTGTTAACAAGTGCGTGCAACAATTGATTACGGCTTAGGCTATCACCAACTTTTACCCGAATAACATTTGATGTAAAATCATCGGGATTTCCAATACCATAGATACAAGATACTGATGAAACCACAATAATGTCCCTTCTGCCGGACAGTAAAGATGAGGTTGCGCTCAATCTGAGTTTTTCGATTTCATTATTTATCGAAAGGTCTTTTTCAATGTATGTGTTTGTTACAGGAAGATAAGCCTCGGGCTGGTAATAATCATAGTAAGAAACAAAGTACTCCACAGCATTATCAGGAAAAAATTGCTTAAACTCACCATATAATTGAGCGGCAAGTGTTTTGTTGTGGCTAAGTACAAGGGTGGGCCGTTGTATTTGCTGTATGACATTAGCAATGGTAAAGGTCTTGCCGGAACCGGTAACCCCCAATAATGTTTGGTACGGATCATAACGGTTAATTCCTTCAACCAGTTGGTGAATTGCTTCCGGCTGGTCGCCCGTTGGTTCAAAATCGGATGTTATTTTAAACTTCACACTGATAGGTTAATCTTTCTTACTCGCCTTAAATAGAATCTCCTTCTCTTCACTCGTCAGGCTTGCATAGCCGGATTTGGATATTTTATCAAGTATTTTATCAATTTTTTTCTGCCGGTCTGATTTGCTCTTATTGTATTCATCATCCGACAGGGGTCTTCCGGTAGTATATACTTTTTTAAACGTTGACTTAGGCTCTTTTTTAAACCATTTAAGCAGGTTTTTTAAGGCATACCAATTTATGCCAAATGGATCATTGATACCCTTTTTATAAAGTATGATGGATACATATCCCCATAATGCACCTCCAAGGTGAGCAATATGTCCACCTGGATTACCTTTGTTAATGCTTAAAATATCGAGTACCACAAAAACAATGGCTATGTGCTTTAACTTCACTCTTCCCAAAAAAATCAAATTCACCAGATAATCAGGTGCCAGTGTGGCTATTGCAATCAGAATGGCAAGTACAGAAGCGGAAGAGCCTAAAGCCACTGAATAGGGAACCGCCTCCTGAAAAACGGGAAAAATATTAAAAGAAACAACATAGAAAAGCCCCCCGGCAATTCCGCCCCAGATATACGTATTAATAAGTTTCTTGTCGTTAAGGTATTCCGTAAATATTTTACCGGCAAAATAAAGAACGATCATATTAAAGAACAGGTGAAAAAAACTTTCCTGAACGAACATGTAAGTAAATAGTGTCCACGGTTTAACAAGCAATGACCCCAGATCAGATGGAACGGCAAGCCAATAGGTGATCTTTGATATTCCTGTGAGTTTATCAGGATCAGCATTAATGATAAATAACCATAAGATTACATTGATGATGTTGACTGAAATAAAAACGACAATGTTAATAATGATCAAATTAGCAAGTGCCGAATTGCTTTTAAAGAATTTTTTTATGTCGTCCAAAAAATGTTGTGATGGGTTCACGTTAATATCTTCCTGTTCGTGGATGTTTTTGCCAGTATTTAATCATAAAGAAACCAAAGATCATGCCACCCAGGTGAGCGAAATGAGCAATATTATCACTGGGGTTATTTGCAAAGCCCATGTATAGTTCCAGTGCGCCATAGATCATAACAAAATATTTTGCTTTGATAGGGAATGCAAAATAGATATATAAGATTGAATTCGGGAAGAGCATTCCAAATGCGAGCAGTATTCCAAAAACGGCTCCAGAGGCACCAACAGTTGTGCTGTTAATAATTACATTTAATTTTCCGAGTGTGGCGTCTGAAAAGTTTTTTCCCCCCATAAGTAAATCATACCCATGTTCATAAACATAATTTACCGTTTCAGGTGATAATGATGATTCTAACTTCACCGTCTGAATATATAGTACCAGTAGCTGCAAAGCTCCCGCTCCGATTCCTGTTACCATATAATAGATGAGAAATCTTTTAGGCCCCCATACATTTTCCAACACATTCCCAAACATCCATAATGCGAACATATTGAATAAAATATGCATAAGTCCGCCATGCATAAACATATAGGAAACCAGTTGGTGAGGTTTGAATAGTGGCGACCCTGTATAATGTAACCCCAGGTATTCTGACAAATCAAAGCCAGAAGCATTACCTATAGCATAAGTTGCCAGAAAAAACAGCACATTGATAATGATCAGGTTTTTAACCACCGGGGGGAGAACCCTGAACCCACTGGGCCTGTATTGTTCGTAACTCATTTGTTGTTTTGATTCATTTAATTCTTAAATTGTGCTTCAATATCCCCGAAATTTAATATTATATGTGTTCGTTTACCATCAGGTGATACTTCAGGAGCCTGACAGGCAAACAATTCATCAATAATATTGTTCATTTCTTCCTCACTAAGTCTTGTCTCTTTTTTTATGGCTGAATTTTTCGCCAACGATCGTGCAAAGTTAATTTTTTTGTCTTGTGTTAAATCATTAATATTTTTCTTATAATTTTCAATAACAGATTCCAGGAATTCACTCATATCTTGCTCGTGAATCCCTTCGGGGGCACCATCAATAATAAAGGTATATTTCCCAAATTCGTTGATTTCAAAACCGGAAGCCCGTACTTCATTTATGATCTCAAGCAATATTTCCGTATCATTAGGAGAGAATTCTACTGTTTGTGGAAACAGAAGTTGCTGTGAAGAACCCTTTTTATTATTAATCATTTCAAGATACTTCTCATACAGTATTCGTTCATGAGCCCGTTGAATGTCAACGATAAGTAAGCCGGATTTAATATTTGTTATGACGTAGCGGTTATGAAACAGGATAAAATTATCATTTTTCAAAAGATGTTGAACCTGTGACCATTCAGGATCAATTTCCGTTTGTCCGGGTTGGGGGTGGTCGACAACCAAACCGGGATCATTTGGAGTTGTTGGTTTACGATCACCCATATCATATAACTTCTCCCACTGCTCTCTGTTTCCTTTTGAACCAGGATAAATTCTATTTCCTGCTACATTAGGATTATCAAAGGGGTTATAATCCGGATCAACCCGGACAACAGGTTGACTGATAATTTTATTTTTATCAGGATGGGTGAATGGGATAGCTTGTTCAACATCAAAATCAATACTTGGGGTCAAGCTATGAGAGCCAATGGCTTTTTTAACAGCTGATTTTATAATAGCATAAATAACCTGCTGGTGCTGAAAGTTGATTTCGGTTTTTGTTGGATGAATATTAACATCGATCGTTTTTGGATCTACTTCAAGATTAATGAAATATGTAGGAAAAGCGTTATCCGGAATGAGTTCTTCAAAAGCATTTTCAACAGCATGGTGGAAGTAAGGATGCTTCATATACCTGCTGTTTGTAAAGAAATATTGTTCCCCTCTTGTTTTGCGGGCATACTGTGGTTTTCCAATGAAGCCTTTTATCTTGATCATCTCTGTTTCCTCTTCTATGGAAACAAGCCTTTCGCTATAGTTGCTTCCCATGATGTTTACAATCCTGGTTTTCTGGTTGGATGCCGGCAACTGAAACACCAATTTGTCATTATGGAAAAGTGAGCAGGCAATACCAGGATTGATGATCGCTATTCGTTGAAACTCTTCAAGAATATGCCTGGTTTCAACAGAATTTGATTTCAGGAAATTTCTTCGCGCCGGCACATTATAAAATAGGTTTTTTACAGAAACAGATGTTCCATTCTGACACCCGCAGGGTTGTTGATTTTTTACCTTAGACCCTTCAACAGTGATGCAGGTCCCCAATTCATCCTCTACTCGTTTTGATTTCATTTCAACCTGTGCCACAGCAGCAATAGAAGCCAATGCTTCGCCCCTGAAGCCCATGGTAAGGATACAAAACAGATCGTTGGTAGTTTTGATTTTTGAAGTAGCATGCCTCTCAAAACTTAACCGGGCATCGGTCTCACTCATGCCACATCCGTTGTCAATAACCTGTATTAATGCTTTGCCTCCCTGTTTTACGATCACTTTAATATCTGAAGCCCCTGCATCGATGGCATTTTCAAGCAATTCTTTCAATGCAGATGCAGGACGCTGAACAACTTCACCGGCGGCAATTTGATTAGCAACAGAATCTGGAAGAACATGGATTATATCTGACATGGGATGATTTTTATAAATGGCTTGATTTGCTACCTGAAAAATATCAGGTAGATTAAGATGATCAGGAGTACCAGATAAAAGATAGTACGGGTTGCATCTGTTTTCTTTTTCTTGCGACGTGAATCTTTATGCCACTCACTTTGTATTCTTGACCGAAGCCTGATACTGGGATCATCGCTGCTGGATAAACCAAGCTCAACTTTTCGTTGCTCGCGTTTCTCCTTTTCCTCATCGTAATATCTTGGCTTGAGATTAAAACGCTTTGGTTTAGGGGTTCTGACAAAATATATTTTCATTTTTTTATTCTGTACTGTTAGCTTGTGCTAGCTTGTAGCTTGTAGCTTGTAGCCAATAATTAATACAAAAGTACTACTAATAAGTTAAATTGGGACTTATCATCAGTGATTTCATGCTATTTTGGAATTGAATATTTTTGATATGTAACAGATAAACTGTAAACTAAATTTAATATTTTTGTCATTGCATATCTTTATTGACAAATTAAGTTTAAATGGCAGCTTCAAACAAAAATGCACTTGATCGGTTAATTGTTGTTGGCGACAGGGTACTTATTAAACCCAAAAAACTTACCGGTAAAACCAAAAGTGGCCTGTTTCTACCTCCGGGATATAAAGAAAAGGAAGAGATTTTATCAGGTTATATTATCAAGGTCGGACCTGGATACCCTATTCCTTTACCGTCGGATGATGTTAGTGAGCCCTGGAAGAAAAGGGATGATAAGATAAAGTACATACCCTTGCAGGCTGAAGTCGGTGATTTAGCCATCTTTTTACAGAAAGGTGCGATAGAAATCGCCTATCAGAATGAGAAATATTACATCGTCCCCCAGCACACCATATTATTGCTGGAAAGAGATGATAGCTTGTTTGAATAAGGGATTAAGCTTTTGCTAATGCCGGGAACTTCTTTGTTACAAAGTAAAAACTTCCAAATAGTAATCCGCTGTAAAACAAAGTTCCAAACACTTCATTCAGGAAAAAAGAGATCCCATAACTGCCATCATTAAAAAATGCCAGTCCTGCTACATAGCTTTGCATTAATCCGGCAAAATTTGCAGGATAAAAAGGGCTGGCTATCCAGGCAGCAAAGTTGGTAATCAGGAAGAACAATATAGATGACCCGAGTGAGGCAGTAATGACAGTTGTGACTTTAATATTTTTTCTTAAAAAGAACCCAATCGCCACTATGAGTATAAAACTCATGTAAACAGCAATCATATTGCTGTGAAATCCAATAATAAGATCACTGATAAGCAAAGCAGCGAGAGGAATAATAAATGCAATATATTTTCGTCCAATATAGGCTCCTCCAAACAAGGCCATTGCAGCAATAGGAGTGAAGTTAGGCCAATGAGGAATAAGGCGGAAAATCGCCGCTGCAATAATTGTTGAGAAAATTACTATAAGTCTTGGATTAAATAATTTACCATTCATGGTTGTATGTTTTTAAAGTTATTTGGCAAATATAAGAAAATCTAAAAAAGAGTTGATTGTAAAAATATTAATTTTGAGGGAAATTTGTAACTAATCAGTTTGCCGAAAGGCAATAAATGGTAGGATTTGTGGAAAAGATTCTTGTTCTTTGTGCAACTCTGTGGCTTCTCCGTGGCTCTTTGTGTAATAGCTATTTCACAGAGTTACACAAAGAAGACACTGAGTTTCACAGAGAAGGATTATAATTAATTCTTTATTTTGATACTTATTTGTTACGGAAATTTAATTTACAAGTTATGAAAATAAATAAAATATTTTTTTTAGTTCCTGTTTTTATAATATTAGCCTTCACTCCTATGAAGAAAGATGTTGATCTGATTCTGTATAATGCAAAAATTTATACGGTCGACCATGAATTCTCAATTGCACAAAGTTTCGCCGTTAGAAATGGGAAAATTGTTAGCATCGGACCATCCAAAGAGATCAGGGAAATGTATAAAGCGAAAAATGAAATTAATGCAAAGGGAAAGGTCATTTTTCCGGGTTTTATTGACGCTCATTGTCATTTTTACGGGTATGGCCTGGCTCTTATTAAGAAAGCTGATCTGGTTGGAACTGTCTCTTTTAGGGAGGTGCTTGATCGGGTACAGAAACACCACGAAAAGTATCCGGCTGAATGGATTGAAGGCAGGGGTTGGGATCAGAACGATTGGAAGGATAAAGAATTCCCCGATAGATCTGATTTAGACAGAATGTTTCCGGATCATCCGGTTATTCTTACCCGGATAGATGGCCATGCTGCGTTGGTAAACAATGAAGCGCTTAAAAGAGCCGGGATTGATATTTCCACTACTGTTGAAGGTGGCGAGATTGAAGTGAA
>JAGLWB010000380.1 GCA_023133655.1 Bacteroidales bacterium | reverse complement strand
CAGGTCTGCTAATGGCAGGTCTTAATAACCCCCTGATAATGATAATGCTATGGGTAGCCGGTGGAATAATGGCATTGTTAGGGGCAATGTGCTACGGTGAACTTGGGGCGGCTTACCCTAGTGCCGGTGGTGAGTATATTTTTCTTTCAAAATTGTTCCATCCTTTGGCTGGTTTTCTGAGTGGATGGGTTTCATTTATTGTCGGGTTCTCGGCTCCAATTGCAGCAGCCTCAATAGGATTCAGTGAATATTTTGTGCGCGCTGCTCCGCAGGTCATCTTATGGGGAGAAGCCATAGGCATTTCTGATCCGCAACTCATTAAGAAAATATTATCTGCATTGGTTATCTTATTGTTCACCCTGGTTCATCTCAGGGGTATTAAATTTGGGACAACAGTCCAAAACGGCCTGACCATGTATAAAGTTGTTTTACTAGCCGGCTTGTTAATTATTGGATTTTTGTTTGGGAAGGGAGATATTGGTCACATGGTTCAGCGTTTGGAATATTCATTCGATTTCGGAGGGTGGAAGACCATCGGGTTGTCTTTTCTGTGGATAACCTTTGCCTATAGTGGCTGGAATGCATCCACCTACATCGGGTCAGAGATCCGTAACCCGGTAAAAAATATTCCTTATTCTTTGTTATTGGGGACAGGTCTGGTGATGGTATTGTATGTTGCTTTAAACATCCTGTTTGTTTATGCAATTCCTCCGGATGAGATGAAAGGAGTGATATCTGTAGGCGGACTTGCAGTTGGTAATTTATTTGGCAAGACCTGGGAACAAATATTTTCTTTACTCGTTTCCTTTGCACTGTTCTCATCCATCAGTGCTTTTATAATCCTCGGGCCCAGGGTTTATTTCGCCATGGCTAAAAGGGGTCATTTTTTCAGGTTTGCCTCTAAAGTTCACCCCAGGACACAAGCCCCCTACCTGTCAATAATAATACAATCAGTTATTTCAATTATTATGGTCATATCCGGAACATTCGACCAGATATTGACCTTTATGGGTTTCTCGCTGGGAATATTTCCCATTATAGCTGTAATAGGCGTTTTCAAATTAAGATCTGCCGGTAAAAGTAAAATTAGAATGCCGGGCTATCCGTTTGTCCCTGGCTTATACATATTTATCGCCTTTGTCATACTGCTGCTGGCATTTTTCGAACGACCGGTTGAATCTTCCATTGCCATTGGCATTGTGGTAATTGGCATACCTGTTTTTTATTTGTTTTCAGGAACAGCTAAAAACAAAAATGTATTTCTTTAAACTCTTCGAAAAGCCGGACGAGGCAATCCGTTATCTTATATCCCGGGCTTGATGGAAAAACAGGATGGGAACTTGAGGCTCCATTTCTTTTATAGGTCTTCATAAGCCGTCCCTTATGAAACAGCATCTTTTAGAAAAATAAGTTATTCTTAACCAATGATAATATCAATATTTTTTGTAAATTTTAAAAATTTTGTTTGACTTTTATACGATACCTATGAGCAACCCTGGAGGTTATTTTATTGAAAAACTGAAAAAGGGAGATGTTCATGCATTTGAACAGGTTTTTAACACCCATTATGCAAGTCTTTGCCGGTATGCTCAAAAATATGTTATTGATTTGGACAACGCCAGGGAAATTGTTCAGGATACTTTTGTTAAGCTTTGGGAAATAAAACATTCACTGTCACAGGATACTTCCGTTAAATCCTATTTATATAAAGCAGTTCGAAATAATTGTTTAGACTACCTGAAGCATATAAGAATAAGCAATGAGTATAAGGAAGATTTCCTGCGAAAGATCATGGATTCAGGTTTTAAATCGATTGCTTCTCCTGAAAACTGTCTGAACGGTTTAATTGAAAAAGAACTTGAGAACCGTATCAATGATGCTATTGCTTCTTTACCGGACAGATGCAGGGAAATATTTGAATTAAGCCGTTTTAAAGGATTAAAATACCGTGAAATTGCCGAAGAATTGAACATCTCAATAAAAACCGTAGAAACCCAAATGTCCCGGGCAATTCAGGCTTTGCGTAAGAAAATAGCCGATTATTTCTAATAAATTATAACTTTTCGGACAAAATATTTTAGTGCATTTTACAATTAAAAAAAACCGACATACACTGTCAGGGTAAATTCACACATAGTAGTTATATTAATGAAAGAATTAAATGAAAACAAATAGAATGATGAACAAAGAAAAAATTATTAAGTTTTTACTTGGGGAGACAGGTAAAGAAGAAAATCATTTGGTAAATCAATGGCTTAATGAAAATGATGAAAACAAAAAATATTTTGATGAAATTGCATTTGTCTGGAAAACATCCGGTATAGCACAAAATATTGAACAGGAGGATGTTGAAAAAGACAGGAAAATTTTTATTCAAAAAATTGGTGCTTTACTTGATGAAGAGACCATGAAATCCACTGAACCGGTAAGAAGGAACCTGCAATTATTCAGGAGCAGTACAGGAGCAAAATATTATCAATGGCTACGGATTGCCGCAATATTTATTCTTGCATTTTGCCTCTCATGGACAGTTTTTTATTTTGCGAACAGGAAACCAGATACTGGTTCACTTGTATACAACCAGATCATTACTACCAAAGGGCAGAAATCCCAGATCATTCTTTCTGATGGCACAAAAGTTTGGCTGAACTCCGAAACCACTTTAAAATACTCTTCGGCATTCAATGAAAAAAAACGTGAGGTTTTTCTGGAAGGAGAAGCTTTTTTCGAAGTGCAAAAAAAAGGCAATAAGATTCCTTTTATAGTTAAAACTTCAGAGATAGATATTAAAGTTCTGGGGACCAGCTTTAATGTAATGGCATATCCTGATGAAGAAACCATTGAAACTACTGTGGTAAAAGGATCTGTTTGTATAGTGAGGAAAGACTTAATATCATCACCGGATCAAAATATTATTTTAAAATCAAATCAAAAAGTCACATTATTAAAGAAAGAATCATGTGTCATTCTTTCGGAAATTGAAACAAAAAAGCCAACCCTGATTAAAAGCACAAAAACAATACAATCTATATCATCCTCTGAAAAAGCACAAATTTTAGTTTCCCCGGAAGTTGACATTGAACTGCATACAGCATGGAAAGACGACCGGTTAATCTTCCAAAGTGAAACATTTGAAAATATTTGTTATAAACTGGAAAGATGGTATGATGTAAAAATCCATGTTCGGAACGAAGAACTAAAGAAATACCGGTACACAGGAAAATTCGTGCACAAAGAAACCATTAACCAGGTGTTGGAAATCCTTAAGCTTACCACACCGATTAATTACACATTTATACAGAATGATCTATATATAGATAAAGTTGCCGAATAATTTTTAAATATCAGAAAACTATTAAATAACATAACCATTTAGCTTGATGTTGTACAATTTTATGAATCATATTTAGAATGATACGATCATAGGTAGTTTAGGTTATAATTAGGGTTAGTATTCTAAATATTTCGGATCATTTAAGTTAAATACATAAAATCTTTTCAATTGACAGCTAAATGGTTTTTATAGAATATGAAGGCTATGTTATAAATTTAATATCTGTCCATAAAATAATTATTATAAGCAACACATTAAAAACGAATTGCCTATGGTAAAACCCTGAAAAAAATTAACCCTAAAAAAAATCGGGAAATGCTGATAACATTTCCCGAAAAACGCTTTTAATTAACACTAATGTTTTCGGAAATTTCTTTAAAACATTAGAGCATTACAAACTAAAAACATACAAATTTATGAAAAATAATAGTAGAAAGTGTATGTTTTCTATTAATATCAATAGAAACATACTAAAAATCTTAATGGTTATGAAACTAACGACCTTCTTCTTTCTAATAAGCATGCTGAGTGTTGCGGCAAGGGGGTATTCTCAGCATGCACGTTTGAATTTATCCCTTCATGATGCTTCCATTCAGGACCTTTTTCAGGAAATTGAAAAGCAGAGCGAATTCAACTTCTTCTATAAAGACGATCAGATAGATGTAAATAAAATGGTTAGCATCGAAGCCGATAACAGTTTAATCGGGGAAGTTTTGAATGAAGTATTTGAAAACACCGATGTTTCTTATACTGTGGTTAACAAAGTAATTGTAATTACGCCAAAAAAAGAACAACAAACCTTCAAAGTTACGGGAACTGTAACTTCAGCTTCGACGGGTGAAACACTCCCCGGTGTTACTATTTTGGTAAAAGATACCAAAACAGGTACTATCACCGGAATGGATGGAATATATTCCATTGAAGTCCCTGATGCCAATTCGATTTTGGTATTTTCATATGTTGGTTATAGAACACAGGAAGTAAATATTAACGGAAGATCTGTTGTGAATGTGATCCTGGAAGAAAGTATTGAAGCGTTGGAAGAAGTTATTGTTGTTGGTTATGGCACCCAAAAGAAAGCAAATCTTACAGGCGCTGTTGATCATGTAACCCATGAAGCTTTTGAAAATCGGTCGATGACTAATCTTACGCAGGGACTTTTGGGAGTTATGCCTAATTTGAATATCAAACTTCTTGATGGAAAACCAAATCAAGCACCAAGTTATAATATCAGGGGAACTACTTCTATTGGACAAGGTGGAAATGCTTTGGTTTTGATTGATGGAGTAGAGGGTGATCCGAGTATGATTAACCCCAATGATATTGAAAGCATTTCATTATTAAAGGATGCGGCATCTGCCTCAATCTATGGAGCAAGAGGTGTATTTGGCGTAGTGCTTATTACTACTAAAAATCCTGTAAAAGGTAAAACTAGTATTACTTACTCATCGGCTTTATCTTTAAGACAACCAACAGCAATTCCCGATTTTGTTACGGATGGATATACTTGGGCAACCATGTTTGCCGAAGCATTTTTAAATTGGGAAAATCAGTTCCCTGATAAAGTAAATAAGACGATGAGATTTTCCCAGGAATATCTGGAAGAATTGAAAAGAAGATCGGAAAATCCTGATTTACCAAGGGTTGAAATTAATCCGGTTAACGGCGAATATGTATATTACGCAAGTACAGACTATTACAGCGAATTATATAAGGATTATAGTACCGGGACCGAACATAATATTTCAATTTCGGGTAGCAGCGAAAATACCAGCTTCTTATTGACCGGAAGGCACTTTGGCCAAAATGGAATATTTAGATACAATTCAGACGATTATGAACTATTAAATTTACGGGTTAAAGGATTTCTCCAGGTATTTCCATGGTTGGTAATTAACAATAATTCAGGGTATTCGGACATGACCTATCATAATCCAATGAATGTTGGCGAAGGATCTGGTATCTGGAGGAACATAGCTGATGAAGGCCATCCCATGTCTCCGATATTCAACCCCGACGGAACATTGACACATACATCAGTTTATAATATTGGTGATTTATGGTATGGGAAAAATGGTATCGATACACGTAAACGGGTGTTCAAAAGCACAAGTGGATTCTTAGCCCAGTTCCTTGACAATAAATTCCGGATAAAGGGTGATTTTACTTTTCAAAACGTCGATAATAATGAAAAAAGGATACGGGTTCCTGTCCCCTATAGTAAAATGCCTGATGTAACTGCGTATGTTGGAACCAAGTACAATGATATCAGGGATATTTACAGGGAAACTCAATACCTGGCAACAAACTTTTATGGGGAATATGAAAATACTTTTAAAGAGAATCATTATTTAAAGGCAATGGCAGGTTATAACTATGAACAGTCAACCTACACAAGGCTTTTGGTTTCAAGAAACGGACTTATCTTTGAAGATGCAATAGATATTAATTTAGCATTGGGGCAGGATATTAATACTGAAGGAGGCTGGGAAAAATGGAATATTCTTGGTGGATTTTCAAGGATTAACTATTCCTATAAAGACAAATACCTGATTGAAATTAATACCCGGTATGATGGTTCTTCAAAATTTCCTGAAAATGAGAGATTTGCTTTATTTCCTTCTTTTTCTGCCGGATGGAGAATCTCAAATGAGTCGTTTTGGAATGTGCCTGATCAAATAATTTCAAATGTTAAAATTCGGGCATCTTATGGTTCTCTGGGAAACGGGAACATTGCTTCTTATGTGTATCAGGAGCAATTCTCAATATCTCAGTCAGGAGATATCATTAATGGTGTAAGGCCGCAATATACAAGCCGCCCAAGCGTGCTTCCTGACGGAATTACATGGGAAACTTCCACTACCAAAAACATAGGGTTCGACCTGGCAATGGCTTCCAACAGGTTAATATTTGTAGGTGATGCTTACATTCGAAAAACGACCGATATGTTTACAATCGGAATGACCCTTCCTGCTGTTTTTGGTGCAACTCCTCCAAAAGGTAACTACGCTGATTTGGAAACCAAGGGATGGGAAATAATGTTATCATGGAGAGATAGATTTAATATTAAATCAAAACCTCTTAACTACAATATAGGTTTTACCCTTGCCGATAATAAATCTGTAATTACCAAGTATAATAACCCGGAGTTTGTTTTGACCGATTATTATGAAGGAATGGTAATTGGTGAAATATGGGGGTATATTTCAGAAGGATTTTTTACATCTCAGGAAGATATCGACAGCCATGCAGACCAGAGTAAATTTAAATCCACTTCATGGGGGCAATATTTCCCGGGTGATATTAAATTGCAGGACACAAATGGTGATGGCATTGTTGACCCTGGAACCAACAGGTTGGACAATCCCGGTGACATGTCAATAATCGGAAATAGTGCTCCACGATATATCTATGGAATTAAACTGGGTGCTAATTGGAACAACTTTTTCTTCTCAGCATTTTTCCAGGGAGTTGGAAAACAGGATTGGTGGCCAAGTAGGGAAGCCAGTATTTTCTGGGGCCACTACAACAGGCCTTATAATGATCCACCAAAATGGCACATTGATAATCATTGGACTGAAGATAATCCTGATGCTTATCTTCCAAGGTATGTTTCGCGTCTTGCAAACCGTACCGGTGGCATACTCAGGGTACCTCAGACAAGATACCTTCAGAATATAGCCTATGTCCGATTGAAAAATATTCAGTTTGGATATAACTTACCAAAAAACCTTATTTCAAAAATAAAGGCAGATAATGTCAGGATATATTTTTCAGGTGAAAATCTTTTAACGTTGTCCCCGCTTTACAAATATTCACGGGATTTAGATGTTGAAAGTACAGGACCATCCGATCAGTTATTTACCTCCGGCAATTCCGGGGATGGATATAACTACCCGATGATGAAAAATGTAACGTTGGGTTTATCTGTAACCTTCTAAAAAATTAATTTAAAATTTATAGTTATGAAAAAACAATATTTATTGCTTTTCCTTATTTGTACGCTGTTTGTAAGCTGCGAAGATCTATTGGAACAAATTCCTCAAGACACCACTTCAAAAAGTGCAGTTTTTAGCAGCGAACAGGGATTGGAATTATATTCATATTCATTTTATGATATCCTTCCAAGTGCTAATAATATTCATACTTGTGATGCAATGTCTGATTATGGAGCACGAAGAGATGTGCCTGATTTTTTAAAAGTCGGTGGATATGACCCAAATACAACTTGCAATACATCTGCATCGGGTTATAATTTAGTCGCACTGGGACCCGATTGGAATTGGGGATGGGGAGAGTTACGAAATCTCAATTACTTTATAGTGAACTGTAACGATCCAAACATTCCTCTTGCAACGAAACAACATTACATCGGGTTAGCAAAGTTTTTCAGAGCGTTTTTCTACTTTGAAAAGGTGAAAAGGTATGGTGATGTCCCCTGGATTGGCAAACCTCTTGATGTTGAAGACCCAGAATTATTTGCAGCCCGTGATTCGCGTACTCTTGTTATGGACTCAGTTTTGGCAGATATTGACTATGCATGTCAACATATTAAAACCATCAGTGACGGATCGCGCAGTTTGATTACCAAATATGTTGCTTATGCTTTTAAAGCAAGAATATGCCTGTTTGAGGGAACCTTTAGAAAATATCACACAAACCTGGGGCTTGAAAACACTGCTTCTGCCTGGCTTTCACAGGCTGAAACTGCTGCAAAAATGGTAATGGATGAATCGGGTTTCGAAATTTATAATGGTGCCGGAACAGATTTGTCATACCGGGAATTATTTATTAGTCCGGCTCCGGTTCCTGATGAGATAATGCTTGCAGTAATTATGGATGAAGCATTAGCTGAGACTCATGCTGCAAACTGGTATTACACAAGTGCCACCACGGGGGTCAGATTTAGTTTTATCCGGACATTCATTAATACCTATTTAAACATTGACGGAACCCCTTATACAAACGATCCTAATTATACAACCATGGAATTTCAGGACGAGGTAAAGGGAAGGGATAAAAGGCTGCAACAGACCATTCGATTAGGAGATTATAGCAGAACAAGCGGAGGAGTTGTTTTACTTACTCCACCAGCATTCGGATATACCTATACCGGTTATATGCCTATAAAATGGTCGCTTGATGATCTCAATTACGATACAAGGGATCTTAATATTAATTCCGTATCAATATTCCGTTTTGGCGAGGTTTTATTGAATTATGCTGAAGCAAAGGCAGAACTTGGAACACTTACCGATGCCGATTGGGCTATTACAGTTGGGGCGCTGCGTGATAGGGCAGGTATTACCGGCGGTTTAGATGCAAAACCCACCGTGATTGATCCATATTTGCAATCGAATTATTTCCCTGGTATTTCTGACCCCGTGATTTTGGAAATTCGCAGAGAAAGAGGTATTGAATTGTGTTTTGAAGGATTTCGTTTCTATGATGTTGTAAGGTGGAAAAAGAGTGAGTTGATGGAAATGGAATGGACCGGCATTTATGTTCCTGCACTTGACGTACCTCTCGATTTAAATGAAGATGGGGTACTTGATGTTGCTTTTTATAAAGTTATGCCGGATCCTGTTATTCCCGGAGTTACTTATATTAATGTGTCAGAAACTATCGGGGGGATACCAAATGGACAGAGATTATCTAATGATACCTATGGTGAAGTAACCTGGCTGAATAATGTTCCAAGAGTTTGGGAGGAAAAACATTATTACTATCCTATTCCAGAAGAACACAGGCTTATGAATCTTAATCTCGAGCAGAATCCTGGTTGGTGATTGATTATACATTTTTCGAAGCAATAATTGTCATCAAATAGCTAGTTAGCAAAAGCCGCTTTAAAAGTATGTACTTTTAGGCGGCTTTTTTTATTATGAGTTATGAGTTTATTCTCTTAATGGATACATATTCAGGATTGCAGAAAGGTTTTAATTGTATACACCAACACCATTAATTGCAGGCTTGGATTTGTGATAATCAATAATCTACAAAAGAAAAAATACCTATTTAAATACCCGTTTTAAAAGGTATTTTTTTTCAACACAACAAATATTTGTTTAAAATATATTAACTTGTCCGGTTCAATATATAATCCTATACTATTATGAACATTTCATATTCTGATCCTTTATCAAAAGGCTGGACACGGATGAAAAAGATCCTTTTCAGCCCATTTGACCTGAACAAATGGTTTATGATCGGCTTCACCGCTTTCCTGGCAGGTCTGGCAGATTGCCAGGGGGGCAACGGAGGCAGCAGAGGCAATATCGGCAAGGATATCGACATTGGCGATATTGCTGAATTCCCTGCTATTGCATGGAATTGGTTTTTGGATCATACCTGGTGGGCTTCACTGATTGTTTTTGGCATATTCGTTATTTTAGTCCTGGCTTTACTATTCAACTGGTTAAGTTCCAGGGGGAAGTTTATGTTCCTTGATAATGTCGTCCACAACCGGGCGTTGGTGAGCCAGCCCTGGAGAGAGTTTAGAAAACATGGAAATTCAGTTTTTCTTTGGCGGCTGGTTTTCGGATTAATCTGCCTGGCAATCTTTAGCTTTATTGTTTACATTTTCTTCTCCTTCATGATGAGCCTCTACCTTGGTCATTATCCTCTTTCTGCCAAAGTACCCGCTATTATCGGGATGGTCCTGTTGTTTCTTACATTCATGGTCTTATCAGGATACATCAGGTTATTCCTGTTTGATTTTGTGGTACCTATTATGTACAAAGAAAATATCACTGTTACTAAAGCCTGGGGGAAATTCTTAACCTTATTATCAAGACATTTTGGGTATTTTTTGGTTTATGGGCTATTTATTTTTCTCCTCACAATA
>JAGLWB010000038.1 GCA_023133655.1 Bacteroidales bacterium | reverse complement strand
TTAAATCACCGTCACTTTCTTTGTTACCACCCCCGAAACGGTTTCAAGACGAACAATGTATATTCCTTTTCTTAAACCGGTAATATCTATTTGATTTTCTTGGCCAAAAAGTGCATTTAGGTTTTTATTTAAATATACTACCTGTCCTGTCAGATCAATAATTTTTAGATCAACAGCTTCATTTTCCGGAATAGTATAAGAAATTGTGAATGTCCCATCCGTTGGATTTGGATAGATAACGAACGAAACAATCTCTTTTTCATCAATGGCATAATTATCAGTGACCTGGATAGTCATATCACATGAGTTCAGGTTTCCAAAAACATCCAATGCATACCATGTAATTAAAGTTTCTCCAATAGGATAGTATTCGCTCGCATTACCTGTACCAGTGTAATTATTCCAGATGCTATCTGCCCAACAGTTATCAAATACTCCTGGTTCTGGAACTACAACAAATGCTGAAGAACTATCCGGATCTGCCAGCTGAACAATATCGCCAGGACACGTTATTTCGGGGGGTACCGTATCTTCTACACAGATGATCGCCATACAACTATCTGTGTTGCCAAAGATATCGAGTCCATACCACCACACTTCTGTTAATCCAACATAATAGCTACCGCTGGCATCGCCTGTCAGGGTATAATCATTCCAGATACTATCTACTGCACAGTTGTCAAATACCTCGGGTTGTAGAACAACAACAAATGCCCAACAACTATCCGAACCGGCTAATCCAACAATATCCTCAGGACAGATGATCATAGGAGGTATGGTATCTATAACCACAACTGCCGTCATACAACTATCTTTATTACCATAAATACCAATGGCGTACCACCATATTTCTGTTACTCCTACAGAATAACTATCGCTGGCATCGCCTGTCAGGGTATAATCATTCCAGATACTATCTACTGCACAGTTGTCAAATACTTCGGGTTGTGGAACAACAACAAATGCCCAACAACTATCCGGACCGGCAAACTCAAGAATATAGCCCGGACAGATAATGATTGGGGGTTGGTTATCAATAACACAAACTGTCATACTACAAGAAGCTGTACCGCAAGTATCAGTTACTGTCCAGCTTATCTGTGTAACACCGACAGGATAAATAGCACTTGCATTATTCGTTCCGGTGTAATCGTTTGTCAATTCATATTCACCACAGTTGCTTATCACTTCCGGTAGAGGAATGATAACATAAGCCGAACATGAATCTATGCCGGTATAGACTACCATGTCTGCCGGGCAAATAATCACAGGATCATCATGCAGTTTCCCGTTTTCTGATACTTGTGAAAAAGAGCTGAAAGTTATGAGTAACGTCAAAAATACGCAATGAACTATGCGTAAAATAATACTATTAAATATTAATTTCATGACATATTAAATTTATTAATAATACATGTGTTAAACGTAAACATATGAGAATAGTTTCACGTGCATATTTGCACAAACCGGGCAAACTGACCACATAATATTAAGCCAAGTTTCACCAAATTCTTTCAAAAAACAATTTAAATACTAAATTTGTAACGAGCTTATTAAGACCGACGAATAAATTGAGAAATTCCCACATTAGCTATATCTTTTCTCTGCTGATCGCCTTGATCCTTATTGGATGCGGGCCTTCAAAAGAGTTGACACAACCGGGATACCTGCTGAATAAAAACAAAATCACTACGGATAATAAAGAGGTTTCTGCCAAAGTACTTGAGAACTACCTTCAACAACAACCGAATAAGAGGTTTTTGGGCCTGGTAAGAATGAATATATGGATATATAAACAGGCCGGCAGAGGGGAAGATCGGAAATATAAAAAATGGTTCCGGGAGAAGCTTGGCAAGGAGCCCGTAATGCTGGATAGTACGTTGGCTGATAACGCCTGTAATGACATGAAACTTTATCTTGATAACATTGGTTATTTTAATTCAGCAGTAACCAGACAAATAACATATAAGAAAAAGAAAGCAAAAGTAAATTTTTTCGTTACTTCCGGCGAACCCTCCAGGTACAATCAGATATCATATTCTATTGAGGATGACACGCTTGCAAAATTTATTATGGATGAAAAAAAGAATTCCCTAATAAAGCCCGGAGATCTCTATAATGTTTACACACTGAATAAAGAAAGAGACAGGGTTACAACTGATATGAGAAACCAGGGTTATTTTTATTTTTCAAAAAATTTCATTAATTATACGATCGACAGTACGTTGCAGAGCCACAGCATGGACTTGGTAATGACCGTGCAAAATATCCAACAACCTGTTGAGGGCATACCTGATTCTGTTTCCTATGAGAACCATAAAAGATACCTGATAAATAACATTTTTATAAATACTGATTTTGGTACGGTCAGTAAAGGAGCTGTTTTGTATGATACTATCGTTTATTATCCAAGGAAGATGATTGATACAGATTCGTCTGAATGGTATTATTTTTTATATAAGGATATAATTCGGATCAAACCTTCTGTCCTGTCGCAGTCAATGTATTTTAAAAGCGGAGATCTGTACAGGATCAGGGATGTCCAGGAATCGATCAAAAAACTTTCAGGTTACCAAATAACCAGGATGGTGAACATTGATTTTGATGAAGAGAGCCCTGCTGAACCTAAAGCGAAAACGACTTATGGCCGGCTCGATTGCCATGTGATGATCACACGTGCACCGGTCAATTCATTTACAGTTGAAACCGATCTGACAAACTCGGCAGGCAACCCTGGTATTGCTGCAAATCTGATATTGCAGAATAAAAACCTTTTTCGCGGAGCAGATGTTTTTAGAATTAAGCTGAGAGGTGCATTTGAAGCCCAATTGTCTTCACAGGAATCTCAAAATAAATCATTTTTTAATTCTGCTGAATATGGTATAGAGACCAGTCTGCAATTTCCACAATTCCTTATTCCAATACGGCAGGAAAGATTCCCCAAATATTTTAAGCCGAGTACATCCATAATTTTGTCTTTTCTTTATCAATTACGTGTCGATTATACGAGATACCAACCCAAGCTTGCATTTGGTTATAACTGGGCTTCATCTGAGAAATCTCATCATTCATTTTATCCGATCGATATTCAATCGGTGAAGATATTTCCTGATGATTCCTCAGCCTTTTTTAAATATGTCAATGAATCAAATGACCTCCGCCTGAAAGAGCAATATACTGATCACCTTATCATGGCAATGAAGTATAACTATATATTTTCTACACAGAAGCTCAACAGGCCTGTCAATTTTAGCTATTTGAGTTATAGTGTTGAAACAGCCGGTAACCTGTTAAGTGGTATTAGCACCCTGGGCAATGCAAACAGAAACGAAGATGGAAAATATACCGTTTTAGATATACCTTTTGCCCAGTATATAAGAAATGCACTTGATTTCAGGTATTATGCCTATTTTGATCCAAAGAGAATTTTTGTTACCCGTGGATTATTCGCAATTGGGGTCCCTTATGGAAACTCTGAAGTGCTGCCTTTTGAAAAAGGATTTTTTGGAGGCGGCGCCAATGATATGCGTGGCTGGGAATGGAGGAGGCTGGGCCCGGGTTCTTTCAGCCCCGATACCATTATTGGTTATGACAAGCAGGGAGATATTAAGATAATGGTTAACGGCGAATACAGATTTCCCGTTTTTAAGTCCCTCCAGGGAGCTTTATTTACGGATATAGGGAATATTTGGCTTCTTAATGAAAGTGAGGAGTTCCCTGGTGGGGAATTTGCATTCAATACATTCATGGACGAGATGGCTGTGGATGTAGGAGTGGGCTTTAGGCTTGATTTTAATTTTTTTATCTTCAGGCTTGATCTGGCTATTCCTGCCAGAGATCCGGCACGGCCAAATGGAGAAAGATGGTTCTTTAATACCAGCGAGACGTCACGTGCCTACTGGAACTTTGGAATAGGATATCCTTTCTAAATTAGTAAAGTAATGAACATCGCATCAGTAAACACATTATTAAAGAAATATTTTCCATATCAGCCGACACAATGCCAGGAAAAGTTGATCAGGAAACTGGCAAAATTTCTTGTTTTTTTTGATCAGGATGGTCTTTTTATTATCAAAGGGTATGCTGGTACCGGTAAAACGACCATTGTAACAGCTCTGGTAAGTGTACTCCCTCTTCTTGAAAAAAAGTCAGTATTATTGGCTCCTACTGGCCGGGCAGCCAAAGTACTGGCACGTTATTCAGGCCACAAAGCATTCACTATTCATAAGAAAATTTACAGATCCCGGTCCAGGAGTGACGGAACTATCGCCCTTGCCTTACAGGATAACCGCCACACAAATACCTTGTTTATTATTGACGAGGCCTCTATGATACAGTATGATACAACCTCTAACGACTTTAGCCTTTTCTCAAAACGGAAATTGTTGGATGATTTGTTTACGTATGTGAAGAAAGGCGATAATTGTAAATTGTTATTTATTGGTGATACAGCTCAGCTACCGCCCGTTGGCCTGAGTGTTAGCCCTGCACTGGATACTGAATTTCTGAAAAGAATTTTTAACATCGATATCGAAGAGTCTGAGATGACTGAAGTTGTTAGACAATCAGAAGACTCAGGTATTCTACGAAATGCTACTGATATAAGGCGAAAGATAAGCCGGGGTAACACGGTTGCTCCATTTTTCACCCTTGATGACCAGGTGGATGTAATTAAAATCAACGGCCTTGAACTTGAAGATACATTGAATGATATGTATTCAAAATATGGGATTGAAGAATCGGTTATCATTACCAGGTCAAACAAAAGGGCAAATATTTTTAACCGTGAGATCAGGAACAGGATATTATTCCGTGAGGAAGAGGTCGCGGCCGGGGATATCATGATGGTTGTAAGAAATAATTATTTCTGGCTTGATCCAAAATCTGAGACTGGTTTCATTGCGAATGGAGACATTATTGAGATTCTGCAGATAAGGAATATACAGGAGATGTATGGCTTTCATTTTGCTGATGTGGTAGTTCGATTGGTTGATTATCCTGACGAGATAGAATTGGAAACCCGTTTGCTTTTAGATACTATTACTGCTGATTCGCCTGCATTAACTTTTGAGGATAATCGAATATTATTTGACACAATAATGGCAGATTATGCTGAGCTTCCAGGTAGGAGACACCAGGTTGAAAAGGTAAAAAACAACCCCTATTATAATGCTTTACAAGTTAAGTTTGCTTATTCCCTTACCTGTCACAAAACGCAGGGCGGGCAATGGCGTTCGGTTTTTATTGATCAGGGTTATCTAACTGATGAAATGATCAATACGGATTATTTGCGATGGCTTTATACAGCCGTTACCCGTGCAACAAATCAACTTTATCTGGTTAATTTTAATGACCGGTTTTTTTCCGCCTAGGATCTCTCTATCAGCACAACGGCATAAGCAGCAACTCCTTCTTCTCTTCCTACAAACCCCATACGCTCAGTAGTAGTAGCTTTGACTGAAATGTCAGCTTCATCTATTTCCATTACTGTAGCCAGCGTTTGTATCATTTGTGGGATGTAGGTAGCTATTTTGGGTTTCTGGAGGGAGATGGTTGTATCTATATTGCCAATGCGGAAGTTTTTTTTGCTAACTATTTTTACAACCTCTTTCAGGAGTAATTTGCTGTCGATATTTTTGTATTCAACTGATGAGTCGGGGAAGTGGGATCCGATATCACCAAGGCTGGCAGCACCAAGCAAAGCATCGCATATTGCATGGATTAAAACATCGGCATCGGAATGACCGGCAAGTCCTTTGTTGTGTGGTATTATTATACCTCCGAGGGTAAATGGTCTATTTCTTTCAAATCGGTGAACATCATAACCAAAACCAACCCTGTGGCTCATCGGGATAAGCTTTCGTTAGTTCTAAGTGATGCAGAGTCAAAATTGAATGAAAGAGTAAAACGCAGCGTATTTTCCAGTGGGTTTTTTTGGTCAGTGGGAATCAGGTATGAAAAGTCCAAACCAAAAACATTGTACCTAAGTCCTGCACCCAGTGTGAAAAACTTTCTGTTTCCTTTTGTGCGGTCTTCGTAAAAGTAACCTCCTCTAATTGCGAATTGCTTATCGTACCAATATTCGAGTCCAATAGAAAAGCTAAATTCCCTCATCTCTTCATTTAAACCACCAGGTGCATCATAAAATGATTGATACATTCCGCGAACAACTGACACATCGGGGTCCATCCCTGCTTCGATGCCGCCAATACTATCATAAATGGGGGGAGTGGGTACCAATAGTTTATTCACATCAATCATAAAAGAAAATGAGTTATACTCGTCGAAATCCATGGTAAGCGAAGGGCCAAATCGTAAGTTGGTGGGAATGAAATCCTTCGCAGTGTTATCATCACTATAAGATATTTTTGCCCCAATATTCGATACATTCACACCAATATTTAATAAGGTGTTCATGTTTTTGGTTTTTAGTTCTTTCGTATAAAAGAAAGCCACATCGGCAGCAACGGAATTTCCGGGATGTGTTGCGGCTCCAGCTACAAACTGTCCCTGTGTAAGGTTTGAATAAATATATCTTGCCGCAACAGCACCTGACCAGGCAGGTCCCAGCTGCCGTGCATAAGCAATGTCAATTGAAAACTCATTTGGCTTGTAATTGCCAATGGTTTCACCATTAATGTCGGTAAATGTGATATCGCCCAGTGAGAAATACAATAATGACATGGCAATGGTTTGACGATCGTCAAGGCGTTTAAATCCATTAAGGTAAGCCAGATTAATGTCACTAACCAGAGCACGTAGCCATGGACTGTAAGACATTGAAAATCCAAAATCATCCTCAATGAATGCATACTTAGCAGGGTTCCAGTGCATAGAAGAAGCATCAGGAGAAGACGAAACACCAGCTTCTCCCATACCTCCTGACCTGGCATCAGGGCCAATCATCAGAAAAGGAACAGCTGTAGTAATGGTATTTAAATCCTGACCTAAATAGTTGCTATCCTGTGCAGAACCATAAAAGGTAGAAAAAATCATTCCTGCCAATAAAATCAAACTGATTTTTAATGAATTTGTTCGCATAGATATCTAATTTTAAGAGGGTGCAAAGTTAAGGTTTTTTTTAATCCAAAAAACAAACGCAAGGATTAAAAAAATATTGCCTATTTTAATATGATAAGCTTACCTGATAACTCAGAAATGGATTCTTTATTGTTTTGAATGGCAGCTTTATAAATATAAATTCCTCTGCCAAGCAGGCTTCCGTTGTCAGCTGTGCCATCCCACTCTATAGGGTCTGTGAAATAACCGGAAGAATAAACGTTTACAGGGCCAATTGTTTTCACAAGAGCGCCTGAAATATCGAAAATGAAAACTGTCACTTTCAGGCTTTCATTGAATTGGTTATGCTCGAAAGAAAAAAAAGTTTTGTCAAAAAATGGATTAGGATAATTTAGAAGATGACCAACCGCAAGGGAAATGTTATCTGATACAATGAATTCAATGGTTGATGTTGACGAATTATTTTGAAGATCCCAGGCTTTCAATGAAAGTACGTGGTACCCCTCTGTGAGCTTGAAATACGGATAAGCAATCTTCCCGCTCTGGTAACTGTTTTCATCACAAGTATAATAGTCGTTGAGCACAACTTCATGTTCAGTCTTATTATCAATGGTTGAAACTATGTCATGCCCAATACCAATACCAAGGGCGTTGATCCCATTTTGATCAGAAAGGTTGGCAAGCAAAATCGGATCTTCATTGGTGATGTTACCGGAAATAAACCGTCTGTCATTGATGAACAGATCAATAAGAGGCCCGGAAGTGTCAATATGGACGTTTTCATCAATGCCGCCAACAAGAATGTTCTCATAGTGCCCTGTAGCATCTGTAACCCCATTGTCAGCATAATAACTTATCTTTCCAAAACCATACTGATAAGAAATGTCTTTTGGAATATAGAAAGTAAATGTAAACTTCCCTTCAAAAACACTGATTTTCCCTTTATACAAAATGCTATTTTGTATGTCGAATAAAGCCGGGTAACTTCTTGGGTCATTTCCCAGGGTACTCAACTCTTTTGTTTTATCGTATACAACAGGGTAAAGAAATCCATAAAAATCCGTAAGTATATTTCCCTCGCAATCAGCAATAAAGCCACTTACCACGACCTCGGTCAACGCTTTAAGTGTATCGGGATTATCTGTAACCAGGTTACCATTGATCTCAGTGGTTGTTATACGGTACTCAGGGTAAGCAAGCATGAGGGCAGGGTCACCTAAAAGGTGTATATTTTTAATATTATTATTCGGTGGAGTTTTAGAAAGACGTACCAGATCACCTAACCGGAAGTGCTTGCCATCGTTTTTAGCAAAAGCGTGTTCATAAAATCGTTTGTTCATAGCAAAATTAGCCGTAGCAAAGGCTAATCGGGTAGTGGTGATCAGTCCAATTCCTCCTCCATGTTGGCTAAGCAATACAAGCTCACCGGCTGAAGTTCTGGCAGGGTCATCATAACGGCTGAATTCACAAGTTGCAGTCACAAATAACGGTAGGTTGTCATAATTTGTCCAGCCGGTTATATCAGAAATTTCCAGCACCCGTTCGCCCGACCAACCTTCTTCACCGCCATGGCCTGTATAGTTGACAATTAAAGCACCCTCTTCAATCTGCTTATTAATGGCCTTATTTGCCTCAGGGTATCTGTTTCCACCCGGTGTGGATACCTGAGAATAAGCATCAAGGTAGATCTTGTTGATATTCATGTATTGCTCTTTGTTGCTCACTGAGTCAGCCAGTTCTTCAGCCTGTTTGAAATGAAGATTCAGGTCTTCATCATCGGCAATAAAACAAATTTTATTGCGCCATCCACCAAAAATTTCAGGTTTTGAATGTATGTAATGTTCAATTTTATCAACTACATGTTGTGCTTCTTCAACTGTTTTAACCGGAAAGCGTCCAATACCAATATCCAGCGTACCGGCAGCATTGCCGCCTTCTCCAAAGTCAAGCAGGCCAAAAAAGTCGTCTGTTACATATGAGGAGCTTAACATAAGTGATTCCTGTGACTGGAATGTTGGGATGAAATTTGTGTTTGCCGGTATCCGGTCTTTTGGGTCGTAGGAACCATCACCAAAAAATAACAAATAGGCAGGTTCTTCTCCTGGTTCGGCCTGCTCATAAATGAACCGCATAAAATTCCGAATGGCAGCAATATCCTGTGAACCTGATGAAAATTCGTTGTATATCGGTCCTGGTGAAGTTACCAGTATTTTCATGTTATCATTGGTGCGATGAATATCGGCTAACCTGTTTGCCTGCATCAGGAAAATGGAATCAGCGACAATAACCATATCAACTACTCCGGTATTGTGAAGATTTTGATTTTGTACAACCCCGGCAAATTGCGGAGAATGAAATGTTTCACCATCAAAAGCGATGAATTCCCGTAAAGAATCAGTACATAGACGAAAAATAAACTGATTGTCGTTAATGTTACCGTTAATTTTTTTTACTTCAAAGTGGTTGGTGATCTCCCATACCTGAACATCCTCATTAACTCCTGATAAAATAAATTCGCCTACTTTATCCCTGCCTTTTGAATCAATATCTCTGAACTCCATTTGATGTTCCGAGAAAATCAGATGCCTGATCACAGTTATTTCCAAAAAGTCTATCCAGCCTTTGGAGATAGAGGTGGGTGTGTCATAATCAAAGCGTAGATCAATAGCAGGGCCGGTAATAGAAAATATTTGCGCAATTTTTGAAGTCCGTGCATAAACCATGATAGATGTTGGCGCAATACTACTGATAGATGCAGTGGAGATCTCTTCATCATTATAGAAAATATGAAAATGATTTGGCTCAGTAGACTTGCCGGCAACAGATGTTTTCATGTGAACCTGCCGTGAGGTGTCAATATCCGGAAAATAAAATGAGAATGTTCTCGAAGGGGTTAGCAGATCAAAAACTTCCCCGTACCAAATCTTGCCGGATTTAATGAGATTATATAAATCAACCTCATGCGAATCATAATCAAAAAAGGTAGTAACAGTATCAGTGACCTGTAGTGTCGTGGAGTTTTCATTGTTAATCCGTTTACCGGCACCCAGGTCGGAAGTGATGAAATAGTGTGTAAAATCCGAGTATAGATTATCGGTGTGCTCAAACCTGATTTGAAAAGGGTTATATCTCCAAACCCTTTGTGATTTTCCATAAAAAAGGATGTAATCATGAGGATCAAAAATGCCGTCATCTTCACCAACTACCTGAATGGCATTCTCAATCAAATCGTGAACGAAGGGTTCGTAGTTTACTTCAGGTAACATACCCCCTCCATATCCGAACAGCCTGATGTTTCTGGGATCAATAGATGCCGGGTCCATACCAAAGTTTTCCAGGTCATCATAGCTGATCTTGAAAATCCCCGACTGGTCAATACGTAGCTTAAACCAATCTCCCGTACTAAGCAATGAGTTAACATCCCGGGAGTTTTTATGAGTAGGTGGTGGGATAATATCGCCAAATGTCAGGCTGGTTTCAAAAGAAATTAATCTTTCTATTTGCCCGGTATGAATGTTTTTGCGAATGGGCAGTACATAAATATGCGCAAAAGGGTGTTTCCTTTCTATTGATATTGATGCTGCTGTGATAATCTCTTCCGGAATCAATTGTGACCCTGTGATTATATTGGCAACACTGTTATCAATGGTTTCCCAAACCTGGTTTGAGAGGTGAACATTAACCGCATTAAAATTATTTTTTAACTCAACCCGATTAAAATATAAGGGTAAATAACCAAATTCAGCTGTGTTGTAAACTGCATCTTCAAAGTAAAGGTAATTGACTGACTCACTTTTTGTGAGCTGTGTTGTTTGAACACTAAGCCAATTAAGGATCACCTGATTCGATACAATCTGCCCATTTCCGAAAAAAGGGAGTGTTAAAATCGAAAAGAGTATTTTTATTATCTGTTTATTCATGATTGTATCAATAGATGGTGCAAAAATAGTGATTTACGTGTAAAGAATGTTTTAATACTATCGTACGATGATCAGTTTTTGCTGTTTTGATGTTCGTTCACCAATGCTATTAGTAATAATAACCCGATATATATACATCCCTCTCCTTAGTTTAGTTCCGTTATTATTGTCACCATACCATTGGATAGGTTCCGACTTGTAACCTTCGGCATATATTTCCTTTTTGATCGTTTTGACAAGTTGACCGGTTATGGAGAATATTTGAAGCTCTATGTCAAGAGGCTGTGCCGTTTGATTGTGTTGAAAAGTGAAATATGTATAATCACTAAAGGGATTTGGGTAGTTAATAAGTTCTTCAATGCTGAAATTTTCTGAGGAAACTACAAGAAAATCAATAGTTGCATCAGATGAATTATTATAGACATCCCAAACTTTAAATTTGATTTGATGTGTTCCCTCACTTAATCCTAAATAGGGGAATTTGATCACCCCACTTTTATACGTGTTGAGGTCCGACTCATAATACTCATTAAGCACTTTAAGCTCGTCGGCATTGCCATCGAGAATGGCTGTAATATCGTGGCCAATTCCATTGCCAACAGTATTTATTCCACTTTCATCTGACAAAATTGCAAGAAGTTCAGGGTTTTCATCTGTCATCCCGCCATTGATGAAATACTCATCATTCATAAATAAACTAACCAATGGGCCATTATCCTCAGGTACCATATTTTCATCATAACCGCCAATAATAATATTTTTATAATATCCATTGGCATCGATTTGGCCATTTTGGGCATAATAGCTTATTTTTCCATTTCCAAACCAGTAGGCAATATCCTTCGGAACGATGAATGTAAATGAGAATTCACCATTCGAAACGCTTGTTTTACCCCGATACAAAATGCTTTTCATGATCTTGAAGCTTCGTGAAACACCCCCATCATTTGCCTGGGTTTTAATAGTAAGGGGTTTATCAAAAACAGTAGTATGAATGGTGCCGTTAAAGGTTGACAATTTTTCTCCGTCGCAATCTCTAACCTCTCCGGCTATGGTTACAACCGATAAGGCATTCACGGTATCAGGGGATGAAGAAATTTCTTGATTATTTATCGCTGTGGTTACAACACTATATTCAGGATAGGCAAGGCGTTGTGCCGGGTCGCCGAGCAGGACAAATTTCCGGCCGTTATTGTCCGATCCACTTTGTTGCTTCGCAAGCATAAGAACTTCACCCATTGTTGGGAAAGAGCCATTAATTTTATGAAGTGCAAACCTGTAAATGCTTTTATTAAGGTTGTAGTTAGGACTCCCGAAGGTGGCCCTTGTTGTAGTAAATAACGCAAGCCCGCCTCCATTCGGATTAAGGTATACGTATTCTCCTGCCGATGTCCTTGCAGGGTCATCAAACCGGCTGAATTCACATGTTGCAGTAACAAACACAGGCATGTTGTCCCAATTTGTCCACCCATTAATGTCGGTTAACTCGAGTACTCTTTCATGAGCCCAGCCTACTTCTCCGCCATGGCCGGTATAATTGAGAAAGAGAGCCCCTTTTTCAACCTGCTCATTAATTGACTCGTTCACCGAAGGGTATCGTTGGCCACCGGGAGTTGATATCTGGGAATAGGCATCAAGGTAAATTTTATTTACATTATATTCTTCGAAGGTTGTATCTATGTAATTGGCCAGATTTTCAGCCTGCACAAAGTGAATATAACTGTCTTCATCGTCAGCCACAAAACAAATTTCGTTTCGCCAGTCTCTCATTACCGCTTCAGAGGGCGTTGAATAATGAATTATTTTGTCTACAGCATTAATGGCTTCTTCAAGCGATTTTACCGGAAACCGCCCAATTCCAATATCCAGCATATCTGTTTGACCAGTTCCTTCACCATCATCAAGAAAACCGTAATAATCATCAGTGACATAAGATACAACCGGGTGATAAGATTCTGAGGATTGATAAGTCGGGATGAAATTTGTATTGCTGGGTAACCTGTTTTTATTATCATAAGAACCATCGCCAAACAACAATAAATATTTTAGGGGCTGACCCTCAAATCCACGATCGTAGACCATTTTAACAAAATTTCTGATGGCAGAAACATCCTGGGCACCAGATGAAAATTCATTATATATCAATGGTAAGGTGATAACTTCAAAAGAGATCCCGTCGTTTTCATAGTGATGTTGAGCCAACCGGTTTGCCTCATTGATAAACATAGGATGTGTGATGATAATAAATTCAACCTGGCTGATTTTGTGTAAATTTTGATTTTCTACTTTTTCGATAAATGAAGCAGAATAATAGGATTGTCCGTCGAAGGCAATGAATTCGTGTAGTGTATCACTCTCAATACGGAAGGTCATCGTACTCCCATTCAAATGAGCGTCCACAGCTTTAACATTTGTTGCGTCGGTAACATCCCAAATTTTGACGGCATTGTTGACATTTCTAATTTTAAATTCAGCAATTTTTTCGTAACCCGATGATAAAGCATCTCTGAAAGGCATTTGGTGATTGCCGAAAGATAATGCACGACGGGCATTGACCTCAATATAATTTAACCAACCGATAGAACTACTTGTTGATTTATTGTACTTTATATGAACATTTACGGCAGACTGAGTAGGTAGAAAGTCTGTTGTAACAGTGGCATCCCGTGCATATTGGCTGTTATAGTGTGTTGATATAGCGGTGATACTTGTTGAAGTGGTACTTTCGTTAACCGTAAAAGTGAATGAACTGTTTATGGTAGATCTGGCAACAACATTTGATTTGATATAAACAGGTGATTCAGGATCAATGGCTGGGAAGTCAAAGGAAAAATCATATTCTGTTATGAAGTCAAATACCTCTCCAAGCCATTTTCTTCCTGACTTGATCAGGTTAACTTCATCTTTTTCATGAGAGGCATAATCATTAAAAGTGGTAACAATGTCTGTTGGTTCATTGCTTGTGTTTTCTGACTTTTCAATTCGTTTCCCCTGGTCAAGATCAGTTGTGAGGAAATAAAATGTATGATCGGAATATAAATGGTTTGTATGTTCAAAAACCTGCTTGAAACTATTGTATTTCCATGTTGTAGGGGATTCACCATAAAAAAGGATATAATCCTGTGCGTCGAAACTTCCATCATCCTCCCCAACCACAATAATCGCATTTTCTTCAAGATCATCATACCTGAAATCAGCATTGTTTTCAGGTAGCATACCTCCACCATTGCCATATAAGCGAATAGTACGAGGATCAATGGCGTTAACATTGATGCCCATCTCATTTAAATTATTATATGTAATAATGTAAACCCCGGTGTTCTCAACCGATAATTTATACCAATTGCCTGATGATAGTACGGAAGATGTACTATAGTTCATTGATGATTGTCCTGAATAGACAACTGATTGCTCAGAGGGAACTAACTCCATGTCAAATGAAACAAGTTTTTCGTAATTGTTGAGCAATGTGTTTTTGCGGATAGGAACAAAATGGATGGTTATAAAAGGGTTTCTTCTTTCATAAGTGATGGAAACCTGAATGGTTATATTTTCTTTTATTTTTTCAATGCCTGAGATCTTATCAATTTCAGGGTTTTCGATCGCTTCATAAATTTCATTTTTTAGCACAATGCCAAAATTTATTTTTGAAGGGTCGATTGGTATTCGCTCGAAGAAAACCGGTAATTCTTCATTCTCTGCAAAATAGTTAGCGCCTTCAAAACCGAGTACCATAGCCGAATCGGTGTCAGAAAAGTGCATGGCTTGCATGTTTTGCCAATACAGGGTTCTGTGAAAAACCTGGCCAGAAGAAAGGTTGTAAACAAAAAAAAGGAACAATATAACAATTGGTGTCCGGAAACTATTCATGAAATGGTTGTGTGTTTATCATTTATCATTATATCATTACATCATTATATCATTTATCATTCATTCCATACTAATAACAAACAGATAACCATTTTGGTTGCGTTTGGTTACAGAAAAGATAAAAAAATGAAATAAACTATTTATTGTGAAACATTTAAAGAGTAAAGGTAGTTTAAATAATATTCGGCTATAAGTTCAATAAATTTGAGAAATTAACGTTTCAGATTATTGAATATTGTAGATGTTAGTTACATTTAAAAAAAATAATTCGTTATTACTAAAATTATTTGTATTATTGCTTTTCAAAAATTGAAAAGGTATTTCATGCTGAAGCGCTTAACTCTTAGTCTGTTGATTTTACTTTCGGGCTGGAATCTTTTTGGCCAGGATCCGTCATTTTCACAGTTTTATGCCAACCCAATGTATTTGAATCCGGCTTTTGCAGGTTCAACTTATTGTGGACGGTTAATTTTAAATTTCCGTGATCAGTGGCCTTCCATCTCCAATGGGTATGTCACCTATAGCGCTTCATACGATCAATCCCTCGAGAAAGTGAGCAGCGGTTATGGGATTATGCTTATGGGTGACCGTCAGGGTGATGGGGCCCTTTCAACAATGATGATCAGTGGTTTGTATTCTTATAAACTTAAAGTATCCGAATCAGTAAATGTTGATTTTGGCGTTCAGGCAACATATAACCAGATGAAGATGGACTGGGATAAATTTGTTTTTGGAGATATGATTGATCCGAATAATGGCTCAGCAACCCTCCCAACTCATGAGAATTCTGCCAACTGGAATACAAGTATCAATTATATTGATTTTTCTTTTGGCGTTTTAGCAGGGTATGAAGATAAATTATTTGGTGGTGTTGCGGTCCAGCATATAAATGAACCGGATAATGGTTTGAATATTGAATCAGATAGTCAACTCCCCATGAAGATTACTGCGAATGTTGGATCTATAATTAATCTTACAACAGGCCGCATAGGCGGGGGAGATGAAGGAGATATTACGATTTCACCCAATATACTCTATCAGCAGCAAGGTACCTTCAAACAATTGAATCTAGGCTTGTATGGTAATATTAACCCTTTTGTTGTGGGAGTCTGGTACAGGACAAACTTTGATAATCCCGATGCTGTGATTGCACTGGTTGGTTTTAAACAACCAGCCTATAGGATTGGATATAGTTACGATGTTACTGTTTCTCAAATCGGCATGGATGGAGGAGGCGCACATGAAATATCATTTGCATGGGAATTTTGCATAATTAGAGAAGATTTTAAAAGAAGAAGGATTAAAACAATAAAGTCCCCTACTTTTTAGTTATTATTTTGTAAAAAATAAAAAAATAAAACAATGTTTAAGTATTCAGGTATATTTAAATGGCTTGGTGTGGTAGTTATTACCATTTTATTAACATCTTGCTTTAACAAGAACGCATCAAAAACAACTGGCTGGGAATATAATGAACCGAAATGGGGAGGTTTTGAAGTAGCCGATTTTAGGGAACAGATGACTGGCCCCGGGCTGGTTTTTATTGAAGGTGGTACATTTGCTATTGGGGCTACACAGCAGGATGTTCTTTTTGAATGGCATAACCCACCCAGTAGGGTTACGGTTAATTCATTTTATATGGATGAAACTGAAGTTGCAAATGTTGATTATCTTGAGTACCTCTATTGGCTGGAACGTGTTTTTGGCCTCGATTACCCGGAGGTAGTTAAAAATGCCTTACCCGACACCCTTGTGTGGAGAGATAAATTAGCATATAATGAGCCATTTGTGGATCTTTATCTTCGTCACCCGGCTTATAAGAATTATCCTGTCGTTGGAGTCGACTGGAAGCAAGCGAATGATTATTGTGCATGGAGAACCGACAGGGTAAATGAATGGATTTTGATTCAACATGGTATCTTGCAACTTGATCCCGACCAAAACCCCCTTGAAAATTTTAATTCTGATGCTTATCTTTCCGGACAGTATGAAGGCCTGGTTAACAAAAACTTACCTGACCTTAATCCGGAAGGTAACCCTGATGGCCGTAAAGTTAGAATGGAAGATGGTATCCTTCTTCCTAAATACAGACTCCCTACCGAGGCTGAATGGGAATATGCCGCTCTGGGTCTTGTCGGCAATACCATTGAAGAACGTGTGGTTGAAAGAAAAATATATCCATGGAATGGTGATTATGTCAGAACTGATGAAAGAAAATACTATGGCAACTTTGTTGCTAACTTTAAAAGGGCCAGGGGCGACTACATGGGTGTTGCAGGTAACCTGAATGATGGTGCTATGATCCCCACTGAAGTTGGGTCATACTGGCCAAATGATTATGGCTTGTATAACATGGCAGGTAATGTTGCCGAATGGGTGCAGGATGTTTACAGACCCTTGTCATTTGAAGATGTAACTGATTTTCAGCCCTTCCGTGGTAATGTGTTTAAAACCAAAGTGCTGGATGAAGACAATTATATCGCTGAAAAAGACAGCTTAGGCCGCATCAGATATCGTGAAATTACACCAGGAGAAGCAGCAAACAGAACCAATTACAGAAAATCAGATAATATTAATTATCAGGATGGTGATTATCCTTCAACAATAAGTACTGACTGGTTAGAGGAACCTGAAAATCAAAATACCACTGATCAGATGTATGATTATGGAGTTAGTTCTCTTATTACCGACAGAGCAAGAGTGCTGAAAGGAGGCTCATGGAAAGATAATGCATATTATTTGAGCCCTTCAGTAAGACGCTTTCTTGATGAAGAAGTTGCTACTGATTATGTAGGGTTCCGCTGTGCAATGACGCGTGTTGGAAGTCCAATGAAAGGACGGTAAAAAAAACAGTGCTTTTGAAAATATAACCTGCCCCATCCTGAGTTTCAAGGATGGGGCTTTTATATAGAATGAACCCCAATGGATATCAAATCCCTTTATAATATATTTGTTCAACACCCGGCTATTTGTACTGATACAAGACAGATAAGTAACGATTCAATCTATTTTAGTTTGAAAGGGGATAACTTTGACGGCAATGACTTTGCAGCTGAAGCGCTTGAAAAAGGATCTGCTTATGCAGTAATCGATGACCCTGATAGAAAAACCAGTGACAAATATATTCTGGTTAATGATGCGCTTGATACATTGCAAAATCTGGCTTTGTATCACCGAAAGCAACTTAACATCCCTGTATTAGGTATTACGGGAACCAATGGGAAAACAACCACCAAAGAGTTGATATATAATATTTTATCAAAAAAGTATATTACGGCTGCAACCTCAGGAAACCTGAATAACCATATTGGAGTCCCTCTTACTATTTTAGCATCAACAGAGAAAACCGAAGTTGCTGTAGTGGAAATGGGGGCCAATCACAAGGGTGAAATTGCACTTTTATGTGAGATTGCCCAGCCTGACTTCGGTTTAATTACAAACATTGGGAAAGCTCATCTTGAAGGATTTGAAGGAATAGAAGGAGTGGTGAAGGCGAAAAAAGAATTATATGATTATATCATTTCCACTGATGGATTGTTGTTTGTTAATGATGATGATGAGCTTCTTACTCTTCTATCAACGGATGGTAACCGGGTGTTTTATGGAAATTCCATCGATTCTGAGGTTTCAGGTAGCATTCAATCAAATGACCCATTTCTTAACCTTGAGGTAAAATTCAAGAAGAATAAAAAACAAAAGAGTTCTGTTGAAATCCAAACAAAACTTTTTGGTAAATATAATTTTGAGAATATTTTAGCAGCAGTAGCAGTAGGAGATCATTTTCAGGTTCCCTATGAAGATATAAAGGATGCACTTGAAGCATACGAGCCACAAAACAATCGCTCTCAAATATTTAAAACAGAGCATAATACACTTGTTTTAGATGCTTATAATGCCAATCCGACAAGCATGGAACAGGCCATAATTAGCTTTGCTGAAATTCAAAATGATAATAAACTTTTGATACTCGGCGATATGAATGAATTGGGTGATCAAAGTAAGAATGAACATCGAAATGTCTTTAAGCTTTTGAAAAAGTATAATTTGCAAAACATTATTTTGGTGGGACCGGTTTTTTCATCCATTGCTCAGGAAAGTAATTATTTAGGCTTCCTTCAGGTAGAAGATGTCATTAATTGGATTAAAAAAAACCCGGTTAATTCGTTTATTATTCTGATTAAGGGCTCCAGGCTTAATAGGCTGGAAGCCTTAATTCCCGTACTGTAAAATGAAACGAATATGAACCGACGGGTTAACCCGTCGGTTCTCACTGGAAAATGATTATTTTTTCCAAACATATACAGATGAAAATGTATAGAGTAATAGGTTTAATGTCAGGCACTTCTCTCGACGGTATTGACATTGCTTACTGCCATTTTACAAAGCTGGACAAACAATGGGCATTTCAGATTGAGAAAGCAGAAACCCTCCCTTATTCTCAGCAATGGAAAGATGAACTAACAGAGCTTTGCAATGCATCATCTTATCAATTAATGGAAGTGCATGTCCGTTATGGCCGGTTTCTTGGTGATGTAGTAAGAAAATTTATTCGGAAACATCACCTTGAGCCTGATTTCATTTCATCACATGGACATACAGTATTTCATCAACCGAAGCAGAAGGTAACCGTACAGATAGGAGCCGGGTCTCATTTAGCGGCAGTTAGTGGCTATCCTGTAGTAACCGATTTCAGATCACTGGATGTTGCTCTTGGTGGCCAAGGTGCACCCCTTGTCCCAATCGGGGATAAATATCTGTTTTCATCTTTCGAATACTGCCTGAATCTGGGTGGTTTTGCCAATATTTCTTTCGATGATGAGTCAAAACGTGTTGGATTTGATATTTGTCCACTTAATTCTGTACTGAACTATCTGGCCGAAAAGGTTGGAAAATCATATGATTATAATGGTTCCATTGCAAAAAATGGGTCAATTAATGTTGAATTATTGCATGCGTTGAACCAATTACCATATTATTCAATGACCTACCCCAAGTCGTTGGGGATAGAGTGGGTTAATGAATATGTAATTCCGGCCATCAATGCAAAAAAGTTATCCCCAAAGGATTTGCTCAGAACTTTCACAGAGCATTTTGCTATTCAGATATCCAATATTACAGATCGAAATAAAGGGAAAAAGATTCTGCTAAGTGGGGGAGGAACTAGAAATGAGTTTTTTGTTGAACGATTGCGTGCACTTATCGGTCATCAGCTAATTATCCCGGAGCCAAATATTATTGATTTCAAGGAAGCACTTGTATTTGCATTTCTTGGTGTCTTACGGATACGGGGTGAGGTGAACTGTCTCGCCACTGTCACCGGCGCCTCAAGAGATTCCTGTTCAGGAGCAATTTACAGTAATCAGTGATCTGTTACTCTCCGATTCCCGTTTCATTTATTCTGCTATTGGTCCATAAATAATAATTCTGTGAAAAATCAGTTTATATTAACAACTTACTGTTTAAAAAATTTATCATCATACAGGGTTAGATAAGTATTTTAATTTCTACTTTCGTCAAAAACAGAAATAATGAACGTAATAATCTTACAGATCGTCCAGCAATCGCAAGCTGTTATTGATACACTTTCAAATACAGCCGGTAATCTTACCAGTGGAGCCACGGAGATCAGGTTGTCGATATGGGAAATGGTTCTCAAAGGTGGGTGGATCATGTTGCCTTTGGGCCTCCTTTCGGTGATAACGGTTTATATCTTTATAGAGCGTTTTATTATCATTGTTCGTGCTTCCCGGTATGAGCGAAATTTTATGAACAATATCCGCGATTTTGTTCATGGCGGACGGATTGATGCTGCAAATGCCATGTGTATAAGTTATTCGAATCCGATTGCAAGAATGATTGAAAAAGGATTGGCCCGGATCGGACGGCCATTGAATGATATCAATGCTGCCATCGAAAATGTAGGAAAACTTGAAATCGCTAAACTGGAAAAGAATATTGCAGGATTGTCAACTATTGCTGGTGTAGCGCCTATGATTGGATTTCTTGGAACTGTAATTGGTATGGTTAGAGCTTTTTATGATATGTCGATGGCAGGAAATAACATCGACATACAATTATTATCGACTGGAATATACCAGGCTATGATGACAACCGTGGCAGGCCTTATTGTCGGGATCACAGCCTATATCTGTTATAATATCCTTGTTGCAAGGATTGAGAAACTGGTGTTTGTTCTGGAAGCTCGTGCAACGGAATTTATGGATTTACTCCATGAGCCTGCAAAAAGTGTCTGAGTTTAAAGTACTTATTGTTAAATTTATTAAGGTGTAACATGGCTATTCAAATCCGAAATAAGCGAAATGCGGAGTTCAATACGGCATCCATGTCAGACCTCGTGTTTTTATTATTGATATTTTTTATGCTAACCTCCACGCTTGTTGCTCCAAATGCCATAAAATTATTACTTCCCAGCAGCGATAGTAAAACAATAGCCAAGCCTGCAACAGTAACTGTTTATATTGACCCTGAACTCAATTATTATGTTGATGGTAACCCGGTTAATGAAGAAGCACTTCAGACAGAGCTGGCCCAAAAGCTGGTGAATGAAAATGATGCATCTGTCGTGCTTAAAGCAGAAAAAAGTGTTCCGGTCCAATATATTGTAACGGTGATTGATGCAGTAAATAAAGTGAACCGAATGTATAATGCTAAACATAAGATTATTTTGGCAACTTTTCCTAAGCGAAAGTCATGAGCCTGTCAAAGGATAAAATAAAAGGTATTGTCGGTACGGTAATCATTCATGGATTATTACTTGCTACGATTATGTTATTAGCTCTTACAACACCCTTGCCGTTGCCTGGTGAGGAAGGAGTTGAGGTTGATCTTGGCTATAGCGATGTTGGATCGGGAATCATACAGGAGGAGGAAGCACAGTCTGTTCAGCAGCCTGAGGTCACTCCACCGGTTACAAAGCCGGAGACAAGAGAAGAAGAGGTCATGACACAGGATATTGAAGAGACACCTGTGATTGAAGAGGTAGATCAGCAGGAGGCAGAAGAAGAAATTATTGATGAAACGACCATAGAGAAGCAACCGGTTGAGGAACCTGAACAGGAACCTGAACAGGAGCCCGAACCTGTAGTCAATCCCAATGCTTTATACAAAGGAAAGAAGACAGATAAATCAAACGGGAGCAGTGAAGGAGAAACGGGAGATCCTGGAGATCAGGGGAAACCAACTGGAACGAAAGACCTAAAGGTATATGATGGATTAGGGGGGGAGGGTGACGGTATTTCCTATAGCCTGTCAGGCAGACAGGCAACACGCTTGCCAAAGCCTGAGTATCGGTCAGACGAGCAGGGAAAAGTAGTAGTCACCATCTGGGTTAACAGAAATGGTGACGTAACCAGAGCCGAAGCTGGTGCAAGAGGCACCACGATTGCTGACCTTACGCTGAGGAAACTTGCACGGGGTGCGGCTCTCAGAGCCAAATTCTCTCCTGATACCCGGGCAGCTGAAATCCAAAAAGGAACCATCACCTATATCTTTATTAAAATGAATTGATGTGCGTGAGGTCCTGGCTACCGCCTACTTTTTTTACCTAACTTTGCTGCTAGTAAATTTGCTTATTAATGTCAACTTACCAGGAAATATTATCTTATTTATTCAGCCAGTTACCTATGTATCAACGCATTGGCTCTGCTGCTTACAAAGCTGACCTTGACAATACATTGGCAATTTGTGACCTGTTGGGTTCTCCGCAACATAATTTCAAATCTATTCATGTTGCTGGTACAAATGGAAAAGGGTCAGTATCACATTTTCTGGCCTCCATTTTACAGGAAGCAGGGTTCAAGACGGGACTTTACACATCACCTCACCTTAAAGATTTTAGAGAACGGATCAGATTGAATGGGAAGATGATCCCCGAGGGATATGTTGTTGATTTTGTGAATATGAATAAGGCCGGTTTTGATAGGATCAGACCCTCTTTTTTTGAAATGACCGTTGGCTTGGCATTTGACTTTTTTTCAAAGGCGCAGGTTGATATTGCGGTTCTGGAAACGGGCATGGGAGGGCGGCTTGATTCAACAAATGTTGTTAACCCGGAGTTATCAGTGATAACAAATATAGGCTATGATCACATGAAGTTTTTGGGTGATACGCTTGAAAAAATAGCTAAGGAAAAGGCCGGTATTATTAAGAGAAATGTACCTGTTGTGATTGGAGAGACCCAGGAAGAGGTGAGGGAAGTATTTACTAAAAAGGCCAGAGAATTGGGCGCACCAATTTCATTTGCGGATGACAATATTAGGGTTGAATGGGATGAAACTGGTAAATATAGCGGAAAGAAATTTAACAATAAGCCCCGTAGGGGCGACCTGTCAACGGATTTAGAAATTCCCCTTTTAGGTCAATACCAGGTAAAAAATGTGAGAACAGCTGTTCAAGCCATCCTGATTTTAAATGGAGAAAATTTTGACATTGATAATCACCAAATAGCGAAAGGGATTAATAATGTAATTCAAAACACAGGCATACGAGGCAGATGGGAGGTTCTTTGTGAAAATCCTTTGACCATTTGCGATATTGGACACAATAAGGATGGTATCATACAAGTGGTCGAACAGTTGAATCAAACATCCCATAATAAACTTCACTTTGTATTTGGAATGGTTGATGATAAAAACATTTTAGATATTTTGGCCTTATTACCTAAAGATGCTGTTTATTATTTTTGTAAGGCTGATATCCCCCGGGGCCTGGATGAGCAGCGTTTGGCAGCGGCGGGAGCCGGGGCAGGTTTACAGGGTAAGGCGTTCAATTCTGTAAATGAGGCATTTGAAGCAGCGCAAGCAAATGCTGAAATGCGTGATCTTGTTTTTGTAGGAGGAAGTACGTTTGTTGTAGCAGAGGTAATATAAGGCTGAGATCTTCATCTACCCCCCACTAACCAGGTGCATTACCATTACTTTATCACCATCGCTGATAGTAGACGTGTCATATTCCGTTTTTTTGATCAGGTTGCCGTTTATTTTAATCACCAGCATGCGGAAAGTGAAGTTTTTTACTTTCAGAAGTTCATTTACGGTCAGTTTATCCGCTTTAAACGATTCGGGGCGATTATTTAGAATGATGTTCATCTTTATCCTTCCCCTAACAATATTTCTAAAACCGTGTTCGCTTGCATATTTGCTACAATACCTACTCTTGGTGCGAGAGGAGGCAAATCGTCTGATGTTTCCCTGCTTTCATCACCACAAATATATAGATTGTCAACTTTCCTGGCTCTAATTGAGTTATTATGCCCCCAGCCTGCTAATCCTGATCCGACAACCAATGGCTTTTTGGGGAATGCTGTTATAACCGTTTCAACGATCATTTGTTTCATCTCTTTTCGATCGAACGCCTCAACAATAACATCACAATCATGGAATAGGTCAATTATTTCAGTTGGAGATAATTTAATGTCATAAGCTTCCACAACTGTATTCCGGGTGATTTTGGAAATATTTTCTTTTAATGCAAAGCATTTTTTTTGTCCCACCTGATCCAAAAAAAAGTATTGCCGGTTCAGGTTTGAAAGGTCGATGGTATCAAAATCGGCAATTATCAATTTCCCAATTCCGACCCTGGCCAACGCCATAGCACAGTTTGATCCCAACCCCCCGCAACCGGCAATACCAACTGTATATTTTTTAAGCTCGTTTTTTATGTTATTCATGTGATGAATCTTAATCGACGTAAATGCAAAAATAATAAACTCAGTGGAAAGGCATGAAAGAAAAAATGGAATGAGATTTTAATAAAAAAATATCACCATCATGTTATTTTTTTTACTTTTGAAAAAGAAAAATTATTCATCAACAAAATCATTATCCATATGGACCTAACGGAAATAAAAAACGCACATAAGTTATTTAAAGAGTGGAGATATCAATGGACACCACTGGAAAGAGGGTATACAGATAAGATTTTATACATCAATGTATCTGACAATACTATCAAGGAAAAGCAGGTTCCGGCATTGATGAAAGAAAAATTTATTGGCGGGAAAGGATATGGGTTGAGACTGTTATGGGATGCGACAAAACCCGACACAAAATGGGATGATCCTGAAAATGAGATTGTTATTTCCTCAGGTCCGATTGGAGGAATTACTCAATATTCAGGAGCTGGTAAATCGTTGGTTGTTACGATATCACCACAGACCGATATACCTATCGATAGTAATGTGGGTGGTTTCTTTGGCCCTTTCCTGAAATTTTCAGGATTCGACGCTCTCGAATTGCAAGGTAAGGCAGAAAAAGATATTATTATTTTTATTGATGGCGTAAATCATAAGATTGAGATCAATGAAGCACCTTTGGAAGCTCTTGATAGCCATGTTCTTGCAGAACAGCTCACGGATATGTATGCCGATGATGATCGCGACCGCAAAAATATTGGAGTTGTATCGACAGGTGCCGCTGCTGGAAATTCACTTATCGGCATGTTGAATTTTAGCTTCTACGACCCGAAAAGAAAAAAAGTTAGGTTAAAACAAGCCGGAAGAGGTGGAATAGGAACAGTTTTCAGAAATAAAAATATCAAGGCCATCGTTGTAAAAATCCCTGGTGTTAAAGGAAACCTGAATAATGTAGTTGACCTGCCCGCTATTATGGAGAGAGGGAAACGATTCAATAAAGAGATGCGTGAATTGGATGATTCTCAGGCTGAAATGCGCACAAAAGGTACAGCCCATCTTGTTAATATAATGAATGATTATGATTTGTTGCCGGTGCATAATTATAAATTTGGCAGCCATGCTGATGGGTTTAAGATTCATGGCAATGTGTGGAAGGAGAAATTTACACAGGGTATTCCGGATGGCTGTTGGATTGGTTGCAACATGGCCTGTTCTAAAGGAGTTGATAATTTTACGATTAAATCAGGCCCTTATAAAGGAGAAGTAGTTCTTGTGGATGGCCCTGAGTATGAAAATGCAGGAGGGCTGGGCTCCAATTGTGGCATCTTCGACCCTGATTATATTATTGAAGCGAATTTTTATTGTGATACTTATGGTATTTGTACTATTACCTGGGGCACCCTTATGGCATTTGTTATGGAATGTTATGAAAATGGCATCCTCAATAAAGAAAGGACCGGAGGGATCGAATTGAATTTTGGTAACGGCAAGGCAGCACTAGAAGTTATGCACCAGCTTGCCAGGGGAGAAGGTTTTGGCCTTATTGCCGGACAAGGGACAAAGAAAATGAAAGAAATGTTTATTGAAAAGGGATGGGGCGATCCTAAATTCCTGCATGATATTGGCATGGTCAATAAGGGACTTGAATATTCTGAATATGTTTCCAAAGAATCGCTGGCCCAGCAAGGTGGCTTTGCCATGACCAATAAAGGGCCACAGCATGATGAAGCCTGGCTTATTTTTATGGATATGGTTAATAACCAGATTCCCACCTTTGAAGATAAAGCCGAAGCGCTGCATTATTTTCCCATGTTTCGTACCTGGTTTGGATTGGTGGGTTTATGTAAATTGCCATGGAATGACGTGGAACCGGTTAATAATGCCGAAACGGATGAACCTGCTAAAGTATCCGAGCATGTAGATAATTATGTAACCATTTATAAAGCAGTTTTAGGGAAGCCATTTGATAAGCATGAATTGATCAGGCAGTCGGAAAGGGTATATAACTTTCAACGGATTTTTAATCTTCGACGAGGATATGGAACACGGAAATTCGATGCACAACCTTATCGTGCCGCTGGCCCTGTAACAAATGAAGAATATGAATCAAGAGCAGAACGGTATGACAGCCAATTAAAAGAATTGATTGGTGTTGACCCCACGGATAAGACTACTGATGAGAAATGTGCGATTTTAAGAGAGTACAGAGAAGCTCAGTATGAAAAATTACTTGATGCAGTATATAAAAGAAGAGGCTGGAACAACAATGGGGTACCAATTATATCTCATCTGGAAAACCTTGGAATGGACCTCCCTGAATTAATAGAGACAGTTAAAGAATATCAATAGTTGTAGGATCGAGTAAATAATTTATTATATTTTTATATGAAGGTTAATGTATTAGGTAAGAAAAACTCAGTTTTAAATCAATACATCTCTGAGATCAGGGATGTTCAAGTCCAGTCAGATTCATTACGTTTCAGGAAAAATTTGTTCAGGATAGGGCAATTGTTTGCTTATGAGATCAGCAAGGTATTAGCGTATGAAGAAAAGCAGGTCACGACCTCATTGGGTACAACCGCGGTCCCTGTTTTAAGTAAACAACCGGTTGTTGCAACTATCCTCCGGGCTGGCTTACCCGTCCATTACGGCATCCTGGATATTTTCGATAAAGCATCAAATGCTTTTATTTCAGCTTATCGAAAAGTATATAAAGATGGCCATTTTGTAATAAATGTTGATTATTGTTCTAGTACTGAATTATCGGGTGAAACACTAATTCTTTCTGATGCTGTGCTGGCAACCGGCTCATCAATGGTTGTTTGTTATAAAGAGCTTTTAAACCATGGAAAACCAGCGCATACCCACATAGTTTCAGTTATTGCAAGCATTGAGGGGGTTAATTATCTTAAACGTAAACTTGCAAATACAGGAATTACCTTTTGGGTGGGAGCAATCGATGATGAGATGACTGCACAAGCATACATTGTTCCTGGATTGGGTGATGTGGGGGATTTGGCTTTTGGAGAAAAGGGTGAGCTTACATCATAATATTATAATAATGATTTTAATAAAATAAATCACTACTAATGAAAGGCCTGGTTAAAGAGAATATCCGTATCTCTCTTCTATCAATTAAAAGCAATCTTGTCAGAACAATCCTGACAATCTTGATGATAGCTTTTGGAATTATGGCCCTTGTTGGTATTCTTACATCTATTGATGCTGTTAAATTCTGGTTGACTGATAACTTCACTCGAATGGGAGCTAATACCTTGTCAATACGGAACAGGGCATTGTTTACCGGTGGGCAACATAGTTCAACCAGGTATAAACGTATATCTTTTGATGAAGCTGTTCGTTTTAAAGAACAATATAATTTTCCGTCATACACCTCGATTCATATTTGGGCAACTAGTAGTGCCACCATTAAATATAAATCATATAAATCAAATCCGAATACCAGGGTTATTGGCTCTGATGAAAATTATTTAACGACTTCCGGAAATGACCTCTCAAAAGGACGTAACTTTACGCATAATGATGTTTTTTATGGGGCAAGTGTGGTTATTATTGGTTCAGAACTTGCGGATATTATTTTTAAAAACAAAGAAGATCCTATTGGAAAAGTAATATCGATTGGCTCAGGTAAGTATAAAATTATTGGGGTGTTAACTGCTAAGGGATCCGGCATCGGTTTTAGCAGTGATAATAATTGTATTCTTCCAATAAATAACGTTCGTCAACGATTTTCCAGACCCAATATGTCTTTTGAAATTAACATCATGGCTTCCGACCCTCAAACCCTGGAAATTGCTCAAGGGGAGGCAATTGGCCTGTTTAGGATTATTAGAAGACTTGACTTGAGTGAGGATAATAATTTCGATATCTCCAGAAGCGATAACCTGGCGGAAATGCTCTTCGATAACCTGAAAAACCTCCGGATTGCGGCTACAATCATTGGATTGATCACTTTGTTTGGGGCTGCTATCGGCTTGATGAACATTATGCTTGTTTCAGTTACCGACCGAACCCGCGAAATTGGAGTTCGCAAAGCCATTGGTGCCAAGAGTCATATTATTAGAAAACAGTTTCTTATCGAATCAATTGTTATTGCCCAGATAGGTGGTTTAATAGGTATCATCCTTGGTGTACTAATTGGAAATATCATCGCCATTCAAATCGGTTCCAGCTTTTTCATTCCATGGGCATGGATATTTACTGGTATTATGCTATGTTTCCTTGTCGCAGTTTTATCGGGTATTATCCCCGCAAATAAAGCTGCACGACTGGATCCTATTGATGCACTAAGGTATGAATAAAAGCATAAGCTATTTAATCTGAGGTTTAATGCTATTTATTTAAGTGTAACGAATTAATCACCTCAACACCAATCAGTTCATCATACATAAACCCGGGTTTACGGTAATAAACCATGATCAGATAATCATTTTCGGTATCGAAGTGATTCCCTTCAATTTTTGACATAGTGCCTTGTTCGCTTCCATTCTCCAAATAAATGATAAGGTAATTGTAATACCCTTCTTTTAAATACAAGCTTGCTTCATATCCTGATTTTTCAGCATTGTAATGCATCAATCCCTCTTTCGTAAATTGCCAGTGCGTAAATGCACCCATAATATATAAGTTGCCATCGGCAATAGGAGTGGAGTAAGGAAGGAAAAAGTGAACCCATGTATAATCGCATTCAATAGCTATATCCGTTGCATCCTCGCAACTGATTAAGCGTTTGCCATTAATATCTTTATCGAATGTATATGTTTTATGCGACCTGTTTTTGTCATCCCACAAGAAAACGTGGTTCTGTTGATTCTCATAACCAAAAGATTGTATTCTTGGTGAACGGTATTTCTGACTTTTAATGTCAAAATTCCTGAATTCATTGCCGGCATCAAATATATTTTCTTTGTCATAATTATAATCCAGTTCGTCACCAATGATTAGCTTGGGTTTTAAGTTGGTAATCGCATTATCCCATCTGTTATTTTGCAAAATCATAACATTTAGATTTCTATAGGGCTCCACAATCGGGTAAGTACTTGTGTTGATAACAAAATCAATTTCCTGTCGGTAATTCCTGTCAGAAATATCTGAAGCTCTTTTTACTCTTCCTTCGATATTTACTTTTTGATCTATTACCATAAATCTCATGGTAAAAGCAATATTCAACTCATCTGAAATATATACTTTCAAAATATAATTTCCGGATAATGAAAACGTAAGGTCTCTGCTGGGAATAAACAACTTATAATGTGTAAATGATTGGATGGTATTAAATGAGAATTTATAATCATCAATGTTATCTTCCATAAACCCGATAATATATTCATTCTGGAAAAGATCACTTTCAAGCCAGTTGGCGTCACAATGAACAATCGTATAGCGATAATCTTTAACATTTGCCTCCAGATCGTCAAATGAGACCTGCAGCCGGTTCTCAGAATTTAACCTGATTATTGGCGGGCTTAGCTGATCACCCTCAAGATGGATCAATACGGTTTTTATGTGATCAAGATAAATGTGGTCGTTGTTTCTTATATAATTCGATGTATAATAGTCAATATCCTGTTGGCCATTAGAAGGCCCTGATTTCAGAGAAAAGACCAAATAAACAATTAATAGCTTTATCCAATAAGCAAAAGAAAGTTTATGCATGTGATAATATTTTTTTCAGGTAACAAACGTACATAAATTTTTTTACAGAGATAAGATAACGAACTATATGTACCTGGTAGTATTTTGAACGAATAACCGTAATAAAAAACTAATTTGAGAATTAATATTTTTCTTTAACTTTG
>JAGLWB010000379.1 GCA_023133655.1 Bacteroidales bacterium | reverse complement strand
GTACCCATCTCCAACCAGTAACAGGGGGTTTGATGAATAAACCGTGCTAAAAACCCAAAGGCCTCCTTCCTTGATCCGGTTTGAAGGACAAGCGTACTGGGAGCCAGTGTTTTGATACCTTCTGCAGGAGAAGCCCTTCTTATGAATGTTTTGTTGCCATGCGTGATATTAGGAAGCAAAACTGCCGATACAGGAAAGCCCTGAGACATTCTTTCAGGAAAATGCCGGTGCAAATAAATAACTGCCTTTTCAGCATCTAATTTTTTTCTATTACTCACTTTTTCTGCCAATTCAGGAAACCGGCCTACTGATCCCGCATCAAGTTTGGCCGAACTATACAGACTATAAACCCAATAGGGGCTTTCTTCGCTCAGGACAACATAATCATCTCCTGCAAAATGCATCCCGGCAAGAAGGCAGGCGAGAGACGAAGTTGATTTCCCTGATTTCTCCCTTCCTGCAAGGAGTACACCTTTGTTATTCACCGACACAGCCGCCGAATGAATGCAAAACCGTTGTTGTTCAAGCATACACCATTGAAATATTGTTCTGAAAGGAGATGCCTTTTCATAAAAAGGCAGGCTTCCGGCATCTTCTATCCAATAGATCCCTGTTTTTGATTTGCTATTGAAAACACTTAAAACACCACTTTCTCTTTTTACGGAAATATGTAGACCATTTTGCTGAAAAAAAGGGATCTCCTTTGCAGAAACATAAACTTTATCTGACCAAGGGAGGATTGGAAGAGGTGTACCTGTTGATGTACTATCCCAGCAATAAATTGTCAGATCAGGGTTTTCAACACCATCAACCTGAAGATGCCTCAGGGAAGATGTTAATGAAGAAAGCAATGAAGGCCCCGCAAAAGTAAGTTGAATGATATAACCGCCTATATTGAAAAAGAATTGAGGCCTTTCGGTGAAAGGCCGGCAGGCAGTATTAAAAGACTCAAGGGTCAGATGAAAAAAATCTTCAGGGAGGATATTATTTAATTTTGAGCCGGAAAGACCGTGTTCACGCTGCTTCATTGAAATATTCTTTACTGGACTATTCAGGAGAATCTTCCTTTTTTTGAGGCCATCCCAGGTCATCTACTTCATGAATTGGGTCAAGCAGGAGCATTTCCTGTTGGTCTGTATATTTCATTAATGATGGGGCCTCAAAAGGTTTTTTATCATTTTTCGGAGGCTCATCTGCCTTGTTCCCGGATAAACGATCCCCCGGGTTGTGTTCATCTTCAAATTCAGCAATTAACTCCTCATTTTTCAATTCATTGAAAAACCGAAAAATTGCATTTTTAATTTCTGACTCGTCTCCATCATAGGAAATCAGCGTACAGGCAACAACATCTTCTAATGTTGGTTCTTTACTAATTTCTTTCCACAGAAAACGTCCCACATCTGATAAGCTGTAATAAACACCACTTTTCAGATTGATGATCACCTCTTCGTCTCCAAAATCTTCATGTACAACATGCGATCCGGCATACCTGAATTTAATTTTCATATTCATCAATTTCAACAGAAATAATAGTAAAGTAATGGCGAAATTACAAATTTTTCCTTAACAAGGTTGCCTGCCTACAATTTGCTTGTTTTCTAAAGGGTGACTGAAATTACTTCGAATCTGCTTTTTCAATCCTAATATCTAACCAGTTTCCCAATATTGATATCATCCCCCGAAACAAATCGATAATAGTATATTCCGCTACTTTTTGAATCGGGTTTCCAGGAAACAGTTTGTTTCCCGCTAGGTAAGGTTTCATTGACAAGAATAGTGACCAATCTTCCCTGGGCGTCGAATATACTCAAAGTGGCTTTGCCGTGATTTTGATGATTAATCTCAAAGGTCACAACTGAATGAAAGGGATTTGGATAAAGGGATATTTCATTTTTCGTACTTCCGGATGATTCAGGAACAGATAATGGCCCCAATGTTCCGTCAAGGCCAATATTCTGGGCATAAATCCCGGTAATATACGGTTCTCCGGATGCTCTTTCATCCGACCAAACTGCAACCCATTGGTTGTCAACCACTGCACATGCATCAAGGTATCCTTTTCCACTCTGATAACCTGAAACCAGGATATGTTCTTCTTCCCATACGAAATCCCCGTCTGTATTGATCCTCATAGCAAATAGTTCGTCAACATGTATGGTATCCTGGCCTTGAATCTCCCAAAAGTCCCTGAAATAAAATACCGCCATATCATTTTCAAGGCCGGGGCGTGCCACCATACCCCAGTAATCATCCCAGTTGGTTGAAAGCGGCACAAAGGCTTTAGCCTCTTCTCCCCACATCCGCTGCCCGGTGGGTGATATCTTTTGTCCGTAAACACCTATTTGATCTATCAAATTAATAGCATTGTAATGAAATTCCCTCCAGAATACATAAAAGTTCGGATCGCCCGGTAATTTACATATTGCGGGTTCCCAGTGTTCATTAATCTCATTTACAGAAACATTTGCAGGACCGTCAACAAATCCCAGGGTGCCATCAGCCTTAACGCGCTGTACAAAGATTGATGAAGATGGAACCGGAGGGTAGAGCGAGGTGAACCAGCACACATAGGCTCCTCCTTCTTCATCCGGAGCAATGAATGGAACAATGTACATATCCGGGTAATAAAGACAATCTCCGGTATCAACCCTTACAGGATTGTCCCATAACAGGTTACCACTCATGTCAACCATTTGTACTTTAATATAGTCAATAAGTTGTGCGCCGAACGGAAGATCTTCTGCAAGTGGCGTTTCGAGAAAAGAAACCATAACATTTCCTTCACTTGTAAGGGTTAAATGTGAAAACCAATAATTCAAAGAATCATGTTCAATGGTAACCCCCTTCACCCCACAACAAAGTGCCATCTGGTGCCACCTTTTGCAGCTTAATTTTGGTAACCTGAGTGGTATCCCAGGGTTCATCATCAAAACAAAAAACAAAATCACCATCGTCAGTCTCAACCATTTTGGGATAAGGATTAAAATTTTCGCTATCACTAAGTGTAATACCATCGCTGTCCCAAAGAGGATATCCATCGGCAGAGGTCCTCCAGGCATAGGCATTGCTGCTCCCTGTCCGCTCGTCCTGGTTTGCGATCACCGCATTATTTTGATCATCAAGGATCATAGAGAAGTTGGTCACCCAGGTCATTGTTGGTTTATCACTGATTAAAATTCCGTTTTCGGCCCAAAGATTATTACCATCCCTGTCGAGCCGTTGCAACCAAACATTAATAAAAAGGGAGAGATTTTTTTCATGGCAAAGCTTTTTTAGGTTATTACTTGATCTGAAATTCAGCCACTAATATACACATTTTAAAGAGATTTTGCAAGTTCCTCTTGGGAGTAAATTTAGACTGGCCGGTTGGAGGATTCAAAATAGTAATAAACTATGAAAGTCTGGACTTCCTTGTACAGAACCCAATTCATGAAATTCTTAAATTACCATGAACTTTGCACTTGAGATTATTTTATTATCACTGCTAAGTCGTAAAAGATAAGGCCCCTTATAAAAATTGTGTGATACTCTTTCATTTATACTTGTTAAGCTATCATAATGATATTTTGACAATATATAACATATTATGCTTATTTTAGCACTATAATATTTGTAAGGCATTACGACCGCTGTTTATGAGGTATTGATTTTATATTTATCATTCAATCTCTTGTCAGAAACCATAACAAAAGATAAAAACATTTAGCAAATTGAAAACCAACTCTTCAAGAAAACTACCTGATGACTTTCAAAATCTTTCCCATCAGATATTGCTCTCTGCAAACAGCGGCGGACTGAGGATTGATTTTATACAAGAAGTTGTAAAGATGCTTTTAGATTTTTCTGGATGCAATGCTATTGAGTTATGGATAAAAAAAGAAGACAATCTTAACCACATTGAAATTGCGAGTATTTCCAATGATTCATTCCGGTTTGAAACTAAGCCGTTTTCTCACCATGAAAATGGCAAGATTTTTCATAAAAATAATTTTGATTCGGAATTGGAAATATTGTGTGGTGAAATTTTCCTGGGTCATTATGATCCCACTTTGCCTTTTTTCACGGAATATGGTAGTTTCTGGACAAATAATGCTGACAAACCTTTCCATTTCAGCATTGAATCAGGTGTGAAATTATATACTGATGAGCTAATTATAAGTAACAGTTTCAAATCGCTTGCATTGATTCCGCTTTTAGTTAGCAAGGAAAATATTGGGCTTTTACAATTGAAGAGTATTCAATATGATTTCTTTAGCAAAGAGGAAATAAAACTTTATGAGGGTATTGCCCCAACCCTTGGGGTTGCGTTAATGAACCAGTTTGCTCAGGCAGCACTGGACGAGCGGGTCAAGGAGCTCACTTGCTTATGCGGTATAGCCAAAATTGCTGAACAATTCGACAGTTCTCTTGATGAAATTCTACAGAGCATTGTAAATCTGCTTCCTCCTGCATGGCAGTATCCAGAAATCACTTGTGGTAGGATCGTTTTTGATGGACGATCTTTTTCTACACAAAATTTCCAGGAGAGTCAAGATAAACAAACGGCAAATATAATAGTAGATGGTAAAAGACGAGGCTTTACCGAGGTCGCTTATTTAGAGGAAATGCTAAAACTTGATGAAGGTCCATTTCTTAAAGAAGAACGCAGCCTAATCGATACAATTGCAGAACAGGTAGCACTAATCGTTGAGCGAAAACAGGCTGCTGAAGAACGAGAAAAGCTTCAAACTCAACTCAGACATGCAGACCGTTTGGCAACAATCGGACAACTCGCTGCAGGAGTGGCTCATGAAATAAACGAACCTCTGGGTAATATCCTTGGATTTGCCCAGTTGGCTGTGAAAAATACCGAACTCCCCAAACAGCCAGAGCAAGACTTAAATAAGATAATAGCAGTTACTCTACAAGCAAGGGAAATTATCAAAAAACTTATGATATTCGCTCGGCAAAAACAGCCGGAGAAAACTATTGTTAATATTAATACTGTGGTTAATGATGGGCTCCCTTTTCTTGAGTCACGTTCATCTAAAGAGGGAATTGAACTTGTTCGTTTGCTCTCACCAGACATACCAGCCATTGTAGCCGATCCTTCGCAGTTGGATCAAGTCTTGACCAATCTGGTCATCAATTCTTTGCATGCGATGCCGCAAGGAGGAAAATTAACAATCCGAACAGAGGTCAGCGAAAGTCATGTATCACTTATTGTGAAAGATACAGGAATTGGTATGAGCGATGATGTGAAGAAGCAGATGTTTATTCCATTTTTTACCACGAAAGATGTTGGGCAAGGAACAGGCATTGGCTTATCAGTAGTTCATGGAATCATTACTTCGCACGGTGGCTCAATTAAAGTTGAGAGCGAACTTGGAAAGGGGACACGATTTGAAATTCAATTACCTATAAATGATACTCAAAAAATGAAGAAAAAAAGATAATATGGCCCTTATTAATGAAAAAAAACAGTTATTAGTTGTAGATGATGCCTTAACTACCCTGGAAATACTTCAGAGAAACCTAACCTCACAGGGTTATAAGGTCTATACCGCTCAGAAAGTGGCCGAGGCACTCAAAATTCTTGAAGTAACACCAATTGATCTGGTAATAACTGACTTTAAGATGCCTAAGGTCAGCGGCCTTGACTTAATAAAACATGTACGAGAAAATTTAAAAAACACCGAAGTAATAATGATTACAGGTTACGCCTCTATTGAAGGAGCGGTCCGGGCTATCAAAACCGGTGCGGAAGAGTATCTGGCAAAACCATTTACTGATGAGGAACTTTTTTCTGCTGTTAAACGGGCACTTGATAAATTGGATATACGCCGGGCTGGGCAAAAGCAAATGCAAAGTAAACCTGCTGAGATACATGGCTTTATCGGCGAGTCAGAAGTAATGCAAAGGGTTTTCAATGAAATCGAAAAGGCGGCTTCAATCCCGGCTACAGTGCTTATCACAGGCGAAAGTGGAACAGGCAAGGAATTGGTTGCCAGAGCCATTCATTATAGTCATAAGCAGGCTTCTGCTCCTTTTGTACCAGTAAATTGTGGGGGTATCCCAGAGGGATTACTGGAAAGTGAACTTTTCGGGTACGTAAAGGGCGCTTTTACAGGAGCCACAGAATCAAGGGCGGGATTTTTTCAAACTGCTGATGGCGGTACAATTTTTCTTGATGAAGTAAGTAACACAAGCCTCTCCATGCAAGCCAAACTCCTCAGAGTGCTTCAGAATAAAGAAATTTGTATGGTCGGATCGAGTCGCCCACAAATTGTAAATGCAAGAATCATTGCCGCGACAAACAAGGATTTGCTTGTGTTGATGAAGAAAGGGGTTTTCCGCGAAGACTTATTTTATCGCCTTAATGTCATTGGGATTGACATTCCTCCTTTGCGGGATAGGGGTGACGATATTTTGCTGTTAACTCACCATTTTGCAACGAAATTTGCTAATGAATTTAGTAAATCAATACCTCACTTCTCTGATAATACATTAAAAATTCTCCGGAACTACTATTGGCCTGGAAATGTAAGAGAACTGGAAAATGTTATCCAACGGTTAGTGGCAATGACAGAAAGTGAGATGATTGAGGCTGCTGATTTACCTCCAATGATGCGTTTTTCTGCCTTTAGGGAAACAGCATTCAACAGAACTCTCGCAGAAGTGGAAGCAGAATATATTCGTAATGTCTTAACAGCTCTGGATGGTAATAAGACCAAGGCCGCAGAAATACTTGGAATTGACAGGAAGACTTTGAGAGAAAAGTTAAAACGATTTTCTTTATCCGACATAAGATAAAACACAAAATTGAAAAGTTATTCTTTAAGTATAACCTCTTTCCATTAAAATTTTCCCGTAACTTAATATTTCCATAATTGCAACTATTGCTTACTACTATTTACCTTTCTTCAATTATTCCTCGTAATACAAATACATCCTATAAATTATATAAAACTGAAAAAAAACCGGAATGGGGTATTTCTCCGTAGTGGTTCAAATTTCCTCGATCATTCTCTATTTAAAATTTTAAATGGCTTATCGTACCCCATCGAAACATTTATTTTCTGTCTATTCAAATCATTAGTTTTCTGATAGTTAGAGTTGCTCAGCCAGAAATCACTAAATCAGATTTTCATAATAATAAACTATCTGGTACAACAATTGTATTGCCTCCTTGCAGAAGCAGAACATTTAGATATATTTTAAAAAAGAGGAGACAACCATGACTGAAATTAAAGAGAACCTGGAAAAAAAGTCTGAAGCAAATCGCGGTCTTTGTTCAACTTGTAACAATCTTCCTACTTGTATATTCTATCAAAGAAATGGGAGCCGTATCGTTTGGTATTGTGAATTGTTTGATGATTATGTCCCAGTTCAGGAATTACAAAAACCAGAAAAAAAAGTCGAATCTAAAACTGAAGAAAAAAGCAAAGGAAAGTTAAAAGGGTTATGCGTGAATTGTGAGGATCGAGATACTTGCACATTCCCTAAACCTGAAGGGGGTATCTGGCATTGTGAGGAATACAGATAATAGAGTAACAGGCAGTCAAAAACTAAGGAGGAGGGAAATAGTAATGGAAAGCACCTTGAAAGCAGATGAAAAATATAGAAAAAACCCAGATGGAATTATATCTATCCTTGAGAATGTTCAGCGAAAATATGGTTACCTTCCAAAAAAGGTTTTAGAAACTGTAGCCAATGAGACAGGAAGCTCATTAGTAGATATCTATGGGATTGCAACGTTTTACAAGTACTTTAGTTTGAAGCCAAGGGGTGAGCATCTGATATCTGTTTGTTTGGGTACTGCCTGTCATGTCCGTCAGGCACCTTTAATAGTAAAAGAATTCGAAAATCAACTTAAAATCCGTGCAGGTGAAACAACAGTTGACAAGCAATTTTCCTTAGAAACGGTGAATTGTTTGGGAGCATGTGCACGCGGGCCTATTGTAGTGGTTGATGGTCATTACTTCTCAAATGTGAATAAAGCTCAGGTTAGCCAAATCTTAAAGAAAACCCGCTATGGTCTCGATAGAATAGATATCAAAAAGGATGAGCGAATTTTTCCAGTCAAACTTCGATGTACTAATTGCAATCACAGCCTGCTGGATCCAAATTATTTAATTGATGACTATCCATCTGTGCGGCTGACCATCTCTTTTGGGCGGAAACATGGATGGCTTAGATTGTCTTCGCTATGGGGAAGTTACAATAATGAATCCGAGTATGATATTCCTGTGGATACCATAGTAAATTTCTTTTGTCCTCATTGTCATGATGAACTTATTGGGGCTTCTTCCTGCCCATCCTGCAATGCACCTATGATACCGATGATCATTTATGGGGGTGGTTTGGTTCAAATTTGTTCACGCCGAGGATGTAAAAATCACATGATAGATCTGATCAATGGTATTTGTGTAAATTGTGAAAACCGTCATACTTGTAGTTTTATTAAGCCAGAAGGTGGTGTCTGGTATTGTGAGGAATATATATAGAATTTAGAGATATTATGCAGCACATATTTGCTGTTTAAAAAATGAAATAAGGTGATTTCACATAAGGTTAAAAGGAGAAGCTAAATGTTTAGGGTATCATCTATTGAGGATTTAAAGGATTTATTTGAAATAGTAAGTAGGGATGTTGATAAATCCAGACTTTACATTGTGATATGTGCCGGAACAGCGTGCCAGGCAAGTGGATCGAATGATATCATCCGGGTAGCAAAAAAATATATTTTACAAAATCAACTACTAGACACAATTTCCTTAAAGATTACAGGATGCCATGGATTCTGTGAAATGGGGCCATTCATTCTCACCGAACCACAAGGTGCTTTCTACCATAAAGTTTCAACTGAAAATATCTGTAGAATCATCGATGCTGTCATTGCTAATGATTATGTTGAGGAGCTTTTGTATACAGATCCCCAAACGAATGAGAAATATTACAAACAAAGCGACATTCCTTTTTTTAAAAAACAGCAGCGTACAATTTTTAGCATGAATCAGGAGATTGATCCAATTCGCATTTATGATTATATTACTAATGGAGGATACAAGGCACTCGGGAAAGTTTTTTCTAAGCTTTCACCAGAACAGGTTTTAGAAGAGGTAAAAGTATCAGGACTTCGTGGAAGGGGTGGTGCAGGTTTTCCTACTGGTTTGAAATGGGAAATGTTAGCCAAACAGTCGATTAATTCTGGCAAATATATTGTCTGTAATGCTGATGAAGGTGATCCCGGTGCCTATATGGACAGAAGCCTTCTTGAAGGAAACCCACATATTATTATAGAGGGAATGATTATCGGAGCTTATGCCACTGGTTCAAATGAGGGGATAGTGTATGTCAGAAATGAATACCCCTTGGCCATCAAACATTTAATCATCGCCCTCAGGCAGGTACGGGATATAGGTTTGTTGGGTGAAAACATACTGGGTAGTGGTTTTTCATTTGATATCCGAATAGTAAAAGGTGCCGGAGCTTTCGTATGTGGTGAGGAAACAGCCTTAATAAGGTCAATAGAAGGGAAGGTAGGCGAACCACGTCAACGCCCTCCCTACCCGGTTAACAAAGGTATTAATGGCAACCCAACAGTGATAAATAATGTAGAAACATGGGCCAACATTGTCTTCATTATTAATCTTGGTGCCTCTGAATATGCGAAGACAGGAACCAAGGGGAACTCTGGTACAAAAATTTTTAGTCTTGTGGGGAAGATAAAAAATACAGGACTTGTCGAGGTACCGATGGGTATCACCATCAAAGAAATTGTTTACGACATAGGCGGTGGTCCACCCGGTAAGGCCAAAATAAAGGCGGTTCAAACCGGGGGGCCTTCAGGTGGCTGTATCCCAGTTAGGAAGTTTGATTTGCAAATTGATTACGATAGCTTGGCAAAAGCTGGTTCTATCATGGGTTCCGGCGGTATGATCGTCATGGATGAAAATACTTGTATGGTTGATGTTGCTAAATATTTCATGAATTTTTTAAAAGAAGAATCATGTGGAAAATGCTATACCTGCCGAAAAGGTACCCAAAGAATGTATGAAATACTGGATGATATCTCAAAAGGAAAGGGTACACTTGAACATTTGGATTTGCTTGAGGAACTCGCCCTGGTAGTAAAGGATACCACCATGTGCGGATTAGGCCAGACAGCATCAAATCCCGTTCTCAGCACCCTGCATTATTTCCGTGACGAATATGAACGGCATATTATTCAGAAAAGATGCGATGCTTTTGTTTGTAAAGAGCTTGTTGGTGCGCCATGTCAGGCAGCATGCCCGGTTGGAACAGAGGCATGGCGTTATGTAGCCCATATAGCCCGTGGTGAATACGAACAAGCGTACATTGCAATCCGCGAAGCTAATCCCTTTCCCTCTGTCTGTGCCCGAGTCTGTGATCATCAATGTGAAGAGCACTGCCGCGCAGGAACAAGCGGAGGCGACCCGGTAGCAATACGGTTACTCAAGCGATTTATTACAGACCGGATTGACCCTTCCAGGTATAAACCCAAAAGAACCACTGTAATAAAAAAAGATGCACCCCAAGTAGCAGTTATTGGAGCAGGTCCGGCAGGACTCACATCAGCCCATTATCTTTCTTTAAAAGGATATAAGGTAACAATTTTCGAGGCTGAGGACAAACCTGGTGGAATGCTGTTCTGTGCGATTCCTTCCTACCGCCTGCCGAGAGAAACAATCAAAAAAGAAATAGTCTCTCTATTAGATGAAAATATCACACTGAAATGCAATACTGCTCTTGGAAACGATATAACAATTGACCAACTGTTTAATGAAGGATATAAAGCTGTCATGCTGGCTATGGGAGCGCATAAAAGTCGACCACTCGGTCTGGAAAATGAAGATGCAGACGGTGTTTATCCATCAATCGAATTCCTAAAAGCTTTCAATTTACGAAATGAACAACTAGCAAAAGGGCGTGTTGGAATAATAGGTGGCGGTAATTCTGCCATTGATGCCGCCCGGACTGCTCTTCGTCAAAAAGATGTGATAAGTGTTACCATCCTTTACCGGCGGACGCGGGAAGAAATGCCAGCTTTTGCAGAGGAAATTGAAGCTGCAGACCAGGAAGGCATTAAAATCCAAACATTGGTTACCCCTACTAAAGTCATCACGACAAACGACTTTTTTTCCGGTCTGGAGTGTATCAATAATGAATTAGGGGATACTGACTCCAGCGGTCGGCGAAGGCCCATCCCAATAAAAGGCACCGAACATTTTATTAAACTTGATACGCTGATAGTTGCTATTAGCGAGGACTCAGGAATCGACTGCATAGGGCCAGCCCGTTCCAGTAAAATTGAGGTTACTGACTGGAATACAGTCAAAATTGATCAAAACACCTTACTCACCAGCCGTCCGGGAGTTTTTGCCGCAGGTGATGTAGTAACTGGACCTAATACTGTTATCCAAGCCATAGCTGCCGGGAAAAAAGCAGCCGAAATGATTGATCATTATATAAAAGGCGAAAAAATGGATCAACCTAAAAAACACATTTTACCTCAAATATATGTCGAGCCGTTTGTGGTTGAGCTTGAAGATGCCTGGCAGGCCGAGCGCATTGAAACGCCCAGAAAGTCTATCGAAAAACGTAAACGAAACTTTGCCGAAGTTGAGGTTACTATTTCCGATGAAGAAGCCAGGCGAGAAGCGCAAAGATGTTTGCGATGCGATTTGGAATTTACCCAGCCACAATACATTGAAAAAGAGTGTATAACAACAGAAGGGAAATAAGCATGATCACTTTACAAATAAATGGCCTTCAGGTTAAAGTTGAAAAAGGAACTACCCTGCTGGAAGTCGCCAAATTTTTAGGCTTTCCAATCCCTACGCTTTGCCATATGGAAGGACTTTCTCCTTATGGGGCTTGTCGACTTTGTGTTGTGGAGATTGGAGAGAGATCAAATGCCAAACTGGTTTCTTCATGTACGTATCTTGCAGAAGAAGGTCTTAAGGTAAGGACAGCTTCGGCACGCGTTGTAAAAGCACGCAAAATGATTATTGAGCTTTTATTAGCTTCAAGTCCTCAATCAAAGACTATTCAGGATCTTGCCGCGGCATACGAAATTCGACAGCAGCGATTCAAACAAGAGTATGAAGATTGTATCCTTTGTGGACTATGCGTTCGCATGTGTGAAGAACAAATGATGGCAAAGGCTATCGGGTTTCGTGGAAGGGGAGAAAACAGGAGTATTGGAACACCTTTCGATGTTCAGGCAGAAGCCTGTCGGTTGTGTGGGGGATGCATGTATGTTTGTCCGGTCTGTTCGCTAAGGTGTACCTACAATGAGCCTGAAAAAGCAATCTGTGGAGCTTGTACTAATCTTAGCCCACCTTGTCTTGACAAAGAACAGTTTGATGATATGATGTGTTATATGGATCCCTGTGTCGCTTGTGAAATAACTAAAGATTGAATAAATAAATTCAAACGGTAATAATAATAAATTGATTAATAAATATAAGGAGAAAAAATATGTCACTAACAAGATTAAATTCATCTGCAGCAACCCTGACAAAAAACAGAACTGAAGGATCAGTAAGTCCTATCTCAGGAATGTGTGTAACCTGTGTGGATGGTTGTATTGGGATGTGTGAGATTGGGAAATCAGCTTACCGCGGTCACGAAGTGATTTATCCCCAGCCATTTGGGGTTATTACCACAGCTTCTGAAAAAAATTACCCGGTTGATTATTCTGATTTTAATATTATGGGTACGGCTGTTGGTGCACATGGAATAGAAGCTGACAGTGATAAAGCTATCTTTCCAAATGTAAATCTTGAAGTCTGTTTTGGACAAGATAAAGGGCTCAGGTTTCGTTATCCATGGCTCATCCCCGGTATTGGATCGACCAACATTGCTAAAAACAACTGGGAAGGATTGGCTATTGGATCTGCACTTGCAGGAACCGGTTTGACAATCGGTGAAAATGTAGTAGGAATGGATCAGGAGTCAATTATTAAAAATGGCCATGTAGTTGATACTGTGGATTTGAAACGACGAGTTAAGCTTTATAAGGACAATCAACAGGATGGTTATGGGGCTATTATTGTTCAATCCAATGTTGAAGATACCCGGTTGGGTGTACAGGAGTATGCTATTGAAAAACTCGGCGTAGAAGTTGTCGAGCTTAAGTGGGGCCAAGGTGCTAAAGATATAGGTGGCGAGGTTAAAATTAAGGATCTTAAGAAAGCACAATTATTGTATAAACGCGGTTATGTAGTTCTTCCAAACCCAACTGATCCGGATGTAATCAAAGCCTTTGAACGTGGAGCTTTTAAAGAATTTGAGCGACATTCTCGCGTTGGTATGGTCACCGAAGAATCTTTTGCCAAAAGGGTAGAAGAATTGCGCAAAGCGGGTGCAAAATACATTTTCCTTAAAACAGGTGCTTATCGTCCGGCAGACCTGGCCCGTGCAATTGCATATGCATCGAAATATAAAATAGATCTTCTAACGGTTGATGCAGCCGGTGGGGGAACTGGGATGAGTCCCTGGAGAATGATGAATGAATGGGGAATCCCACCGGTTGAACTACATTCGTTGTTGTATAAGTACGCCAAGCATCTTGCTGACAAAGGCAAATATGTGCCGGCCTTAGCACTGGCCGGTGGCTTCACATTCGAGGATCAAATTATGAAAGGGCTGGCTTTGGGGGCACCGTTTGTTAAGCTCATAGGAATGGCTCGTGGGCCAATTGCAGCTGCAATGGTTGGCAAGACAATAGGACGCGCGATTAATGAAAACCAGCTTCCAGTCTACGTTGAACGTTTTGGAAATAAGATTGATGAGATATTTGTCACTGCAAGTACATTACGTAAAGAGTTGGGTAATGAGGCGTTTGAAAAGTTACCCACAGGAGCTATTGGTTTGTACACTTATTATGAGCGGTTAGGCCAAGGTTTACGCCAACTTATGAGTGGTTGCAGGAAGTTTTCTCTCGAATATATTACTCGCGATGATATTGGTACTCTAAACCATCAGACAGCTGAGATAAGTGGCATTCAGTATGTTATGGACCTGGATAAGGATGAAGTGGAAGAAATTCTAAAAATATGAAAATAGCAATTTCAACTGATGAGTGGGAAACGATATCCTATCATTTCAGTAGAACGAAAGGATTTGCAATTTTCGAGGTCGAGGGAAATAAAATAAAAAGTCTGGAATATCGGCCTAATGTCTTTTTTACTCACACAAGAGGGTTAGACACGATGTCTCATGTACTCGAAAGATATTCTCCAATTCTTAATATTATCATGGATTGTGAAGTGGTTATCTCTAATGGAATGGAAAAATGCATTTATGATCATTTGAAAAGGAGAGGTATCGAAGTTTATGTTACAAACGAAACAAATGTAAAAAATGCCCTTGATTTATACCTGAGCCATGAACTTATTGATAACTCAGATATAGGATGTGGACATAACGACTAAAATAATAATTACATCTGATAGGGTAACCCCTGGTTTAGTTCAGCAGGGCTCTTTTAATGGGTCCTGCTTTTTTTATTTAACCGGTTCATCTCACCAAAAATTTATACCTTAGTCAAATAATTCAACCATCCCGATTTTTTAACAATATGAGCCTCTATCAAAAATCTGTTGAGAAGAAATACCTGAATGATCTGTTTTATGCAGATTAGCATCATCAGCAAGTATAAACTATAAAAAATACTCAAACATATTTTCGGCTCTTGAATTATAAATACTAAATTTGAAGAATTAAGAAATGGTATTAAATCCATGATTCAAAGTCCTCGCAGCAAGCTATGAGGCATAAAAAGGAATAATACAATAAATGATAACACAGCAAGCCTCGGGGAACCGAGTTTATGAGGTCCGCCTCAGGCTGATTAACCCCCCTAAGATTCAATACTTTTAAGGTTACAAGTAAATAAATCACACTTTAACTTTTGTAACTTTATGTCCGAATTAGGCTGAAGACGTACATAGCATCTTTTTCTTTGTAGGATTGTAATGTAGTCATTTAGCACTACTCGCTTATTTACTCACATATTTCTACATCAAGATGAATGCCGTAATACATATAATAAGGAACAGTAATTATTAGCTGATCCCCTTTATATGTGGTAAATTGCCCTGGTGCGGGATTGCCCGAAGGAGGCGAAGTATAACCTTGGATCTTTACAGGTTCATAGGGTTCACCGGGTTGATCGTCAGGTTTAAGCCTTACGTTACTATTGAGCATAATGGTAATGGTTACATCACCATTACCATCTACAGATGAAAAAGTAACTGTACCTGCGGCGATGGTTTGGCCTGCATACAAAATAACATCATCTTCAGACTGGTACGTTGTGTAAGTAGCCCAGTTGCCTTGTTCAACATAGCGGTCCCCGTCAGCCCATGCTGTTTCTCCATACCATTCGCACAGATCAACCACGGTAATCATAAAGCATTCGAACTCATTTCCAGTAAAGCTGTCGCAATCATCACAATCGCTCTTATTTTTAGCTTTATGATGTAAAGCAGCTCTGTAGACATAGGTGCCTGCTTCAGCCCAGTTTTCGGTATGGGTACTGCCGGCACAGGTTGAATAACCTCCAGAAGTTATTTCTTCCCATTCAAGTCCAGGTGAATCACAAGTAAGCCCATTATAAACTTTGACATCTTCGACTAAAACATATCCTCTTTCAATCTTTACTTTACCACAGGTAGAAGAAAATACGATATCGAAATCCTGATTCGAATAAGCCTCCGAAGGATAAGTAAGGTTAAGTTCTGGAATTGTAGTAGTTTTCAGCATCAACGTTCCCTGTTCCTTGACAGGTATGGTAGTCTCCTCTTTCTGGCAGGAGTGGAAGAATACAGTCGCAATAGCGAATGCAGCAAAGGTGATTAAAACAAATAATTTTTTCATGGGTGTTTTTCCTTTTTAATGATTAGGTGAATAACTAAGTACTTTTGGGGTCAATTGATTTTAAAAGGATATTAGTTTAAGTTTTAATTGGACATACAATACACAAACATAGTATAGGTTGTCTGATTAAATCACAAATCTAAGACAAAAAGAGCACGAAAGCAAGAAAAAAGCGATGTTTGATAAATACGGGGATTCAACCTGCATGTGCAACATTACTTTCAAAGTTAGACAAATGGACTTTAGTCGGTGTTTTAAATCCGGGTTTTTTCCGGGTCTGCCATTGGTTCGGCCCCCTATAAACCGGACAATATTTCGGCTTCAATTTAGTAATAATTTCAGGGCACGACATTATAAATTCCGATGATGTTGCCCCCCTCCTGAATAAACCGCTCCAACTTGTGCCACCAACTCCGGAGTAACTGTGCCACCCATACCGGAGCAATTTGTGCCACTCATTCCAGGTTAAATTGTGCCACTTTAGAATACAAATATAATTTCTACCAATAATCTTTGAACTAAAATCAAAGATTATGGCAGCAAAAAAGGTAGATATTATGGTACTATTATCCATTTTTGATTTTCATTCACTATTAGATTTTTCATCATATGCTTTGTTTTTGTATATAAAATGTTTATCTTTATGAAATTGAAATTTCAAACGAATTAATCACAGGTATTATGAAAACAAAAATTCTTCTTTCAATTCTGGCACTTGGACTTATTGTAAGTGCCTTTGGTCAAAAGCCTACGCGAAAGGAAAAGGTCGTAGCTTATCTGATATCATAGAAAGTTATTTAAAAGCAATCACAAAGGAGAAAAAGGTTTCAGAAGAAATTTCACCATTAGTAAAATCATTGCGAGGAAGTTTTAAAGCCCCTGAAAATTTTGATTATAAGAAGGAATTATCTAAAGGGTTATCAGAAAAATATATGTAATGAAAAAGATTTTGATAGATATCCAGGATAGAATCCAAGGCAGTAAATCACACATGTCCATCAACCTATTCGTAAACCATTAATAACCCCTGAAAGTTATTAACCTAAACGAGGAAATTATTAACATTATTAAAGCGTTGATTTTCCATCCAAATGTTTCAACTATGTTTCAACCGAGAAACAGAAAAGCCCTGCACTTCGTGCAAGGCTTTTTGTTTTGTGGGAGTTACTGGATTCGAACCAGTGACCCTCTGCTTGTAAGGCAGATGCTCTGAACCAACTGAGCTAAACTCCCTGAAAAATTAATTACCGACTGCCAACTGTCAACTGTCAACTGATAAAATGGGAGTGCAAATATACACCTTTTTTGTTATCAAAATGAAATGAATTGTTTTTTTCGTTTTTCATTTTTCTTTTATATCACCCCTAAAGGGGTTTTTATTACTTCTTTGATATCCTTTTGCTACCGATATGTGGCTCCTCCGGAGCCAAAAAACATTTCATATACGCATCAGACAAATCATTTATCATTTATCTGATATCTGATATCTTTTTTCACTTTTCGTTTCTCGCTTTTCACTCTTCAATCCCCCTCCCCCAGCTCCTCCAAAATCCTATCCACATCCTCCTCCGTACTGGCCAGCTTATCTTTGCAAACCTTAATCAAACCAACGGCCCTCTTTACCTTTACAGATAAGAGATCCACATTAACTTCACCCTCTTCAATCTCATTGATTATCTCTCGTAACTCATTAAAAGCCTCTTTGTAGGTTGGATTTTTTTTCATTTTTTCAGTTCTTTATTGGAATCAACAATACTTTCTATTTCTCCTTCATGAAGTTTTGTAACAATTCTGTCCGATTTCTTTACTGTTCGGCTTTTGGTTAGCACACTACCCTTGAAATAGGTAATGCTGTACCCTCTCTTTAAAACATGCACCGGGTCGAGTAACCTGGCCTTTTCCTGTAACCCATGCAGATCCTTTCCTGCCTCAGTAAAAAATTGTCCGAGATGCATTTTGAAACTGTTCGCAATATTAAGTATCCCGGTCAAATGTTGTGTAAGTAACTGCCTGGTAACGTAACGAAAAACCCGGATGTTCTCGTAAAACTTCTTATTCTCGTTTTCAATCAACATGCTTGCCTGCATGATGAGTTTTTGCTGGTTTTCTTTCACAGGCATCGAAAAATCATGGAACTTCTGGATCAGATAATCAGCCAGGTCAGTAGGTGTTATGCTATTTTTATACGACAACATCTCCACGATAGTCTCGTTGGTTGAATGGCCAATTCCAGTTAACACCGGAAGCGGGAATAATGCAATTTCCCTGGCAAGGCGATAATTATCATAACAGGTCAGGCCAACATCTCCCCCACCCCCACGGATAATCGTTACGACATCAAAATGTGGCGCAACCCGCTTTATATTTGATAGCTGATTAATGATCGAACTCACCGCCTTTTCTCCCTGCAACAAAGAGGGGAATAGCATGTAAAAAAATTTATACCCCCATGGATTCTGATCGATCTTACTGGTGAAATCGGAATAGCCTTTGCTCGTTTCAACCGAAATTACAGCAACCCTTTGAGGAAGCATAGGAAAAGAAAGCTTTTTGTTCGCATCAAATAGATTTTCTTCCTTTAGCTTCCTGATGGTCTCCTGTTTCTCCCTAGCCATTTCGCCAAGGGTATAATGAGGATCAATATCAATTATTCGCAAAGCCAGTCCATGCACCGGGTGAAACTTAACTTGAGCCTCAAATAAAATATTAATACCGTCTCTTAATGGTTCGTTGGTAATTTTTAAGAAATTTCGACTGATCCGGTAATAATCATCAACCCAAAGATTGCCTCTCATCTGTGCGATAACCTTTTCTTCTTTCTTTTCTACGAGGTCGGGATAACAGTGGCCACTGTGTGGATATTGGTTCAATTTAGCCATTTCAGCTTTAATCCAGTATGATCCCTGATATCTGTCAGATATAGATTTCTGAATGCTATCAGCCACTTCTTTTAAGGAATACAGAGTTTTATCGATAAGCTTTTCAGGCATTTCAAATATAATCAAAAATCGTTTATACCTCACCCCCTGCTCACTGCGTTCGCTTTCCCCCTCTCCAAATTGGAGAGGGGGCCAGGGGGTGAGGTACTCTTAGCCAGAAAGGGGCCAGAGGAAGTGAGGAACTAAAACGGCAAATCATCTGGTTCAGGCTCTCCAAAACCCTGAACTTCATCAGGAAGAAAACTATCGCTATCCTCTGGCGCATCCGCTTTCTTCTCCACCTTCCAGGCCCTGACATCGGTATACCACCTGTTATTGAACTCGCGACTTTCCAGGTTAATGGAAACAGTAACATCTTCCCCTTCTTTTAAATTAAATTGGTCAATTTTATCACCCCAAACAGAAATACATACTTTTTTGGGATATTGAGAACCTGTTTCTACAATAAAATCCTGCTTTTTCCATTCGCCATTTTTACTCTCACCCGTTAACAGATCAAGTAATTGAATTATTTTTCCGGTAACTTCCATAATGTTACATCTTTTATGCAGCAAATTTAGAATATTTTAGGTTATTCAGGAACAAACGGTAGAGGGAATATGGGATTAAGTTACTTTCATTCCTTATTTCCGGGTAGAGCAATTCGTTGCCTCCCCGCTCCCCCACA
>JAGLWB010000378.1 GCA_023133655.1 Bacteroidales bacterium | reverse complement strand
ATGCTGCTAAACAGGATATCATTGATTGCAGTTACGCTGAAGCAAAGGCTAAGTTTAAACAAATCATTGAAAACTATCCCGAATCCAAATACCAGAAAGCAGCAGTAAAGGAGATTTTACAGGTAACTGATCTTTACGATCAGGATTATATGGGCTTACAGATTTACCTGGATACAGTACCTGCCTTATGGGGAAATGATGAAATCATTGGGATAACAGAGTATATAATGATCTGGTGCGATATTAAAGTTCAGAATTATCCGCTGGCAATCAATTGGTTTGAGGACAGGATCCTTAATCCTGTAAGCTTTGCAGATTCTATCCTCTCTATCATAGATTTAGGTTACGTATATACACTTATGCAAAACGGTGGTAATCGCTGGAGCGGTTATACAGGAAATTTACCTCAGTATAAGCCCAATTCTTTGGAATCTTATGAAAAAAACCGGGAATACCTGATAGATTTATTAACGCAAGGTCATTCGCTTTCATCTCCTGATACAGATGAGGCTCCTTTAAAGGAATCCGCCTGTTTCTTACAAAGCTATCCAAATCCGGTTGTAAATAATCAAACATCAATCAGTTTTTACATGCCTGAGGCTGCTAATGTTGTTGTTAACATCTATAACACCGTGGGTGGATTACTTGAAACGGTTACTCATGCGTTTCTGACTGACGGAGTTCATAAAATTGCCTGGCAGACCAACGATTTAAAACCAGGTATTTATTTTACAGCACTGAAAATCAATGGAGACATAGTCGATTATCAGAAAATAGTAGTTGTTAAATAGAATTTTTTTGAAGTAATATATTATAAAAATAAAATAAAGGTTGTATTACCAGAGCATATTACTACTCATTCCAAAACAGCCGGTTTCAACGTCACCACCTGGCGTTATCAGTTTAATGGGGAGATACAACTTGAGATTTATGATATGTATGGCCGCAGGTGGCATCAACAGATAATTCCAATAGGCGATAAAGAAGCGGAGATACCTGTAAGCTCTTTGCCGGCAGGTCTTTATGTGGTGCGGGCGGTGATTGATGGGAAGGTGGTGAGTGGGAAGTTTGTGAAACAATGACACTTGCTAATCTCCCCTGAAGAGGGTGATTTAATTGGGCGATTGTCAATTGTCGTTTGTCGATGTCAATTGGCGATGGGGCGATTTTTAAATCGAATATTGAAAATCGACAATTGACAATCGTCTAATTCTTCTAAGCCAGCTTCTGCTCCATGTATTTTTTGGATATCTGCCTGACCGGATACCATGTGGAAACAAACCCAATAAGAAAAACAGTAAAAAATATAGTTACGAAGTCGAAGACCTTCATTTTTACCGGATAGGCATCGATGATAAACGACCCGCTGCCTGCTTGCAGTTCAATCAGCCCGAATGTTTGCTGGAGCCATGCTATAACACCTCCCAATATAATCCCGAGTAAAGCGCCGGTGAGGGAAATTAATAAGCCCTCAATCATAAAGATCCGCCTGATCAGGGCATTACTGGCCCCCATACTCCATAAAACCGCAATATCTTTTTTCTTCTCCAGGATAAGCATGGAGAGAGAACTGATAACATTAAAGGTGGCAATAATAAGTATGAAGGTGAGAATAAAAAAGATAGCCCATTTCTCTGATTTCATGATTTTGTACAACAACTCCTGCTGCTGTAACCGGTTCTTCACTATATATTTATCGCCAACAATTTTAATGATTTTCTGCTGGATTTTATTTGCATCCACATCAGGGACTAATCCGATTTCAATAGAAGTAACTTCGTTGGTGTATTCCAGCAGTTTCCGGGCGAACCTGATAGGCACAATCATATATTTTGAGTCGAAGTCCTGCTGTACAGAGAATATACCTGAAGGAAAAATAGTTTCGCTGTTGAAAGCCTGATCAAGGCTTCCCAGGGTTTTTTTTGTTCTTTTAGGAACATAAACCGTGATAGGAGATGGTTGGTCATGTCCTCCTACTCCCAGAGAGTATGCTACTCCAAATCCTAAAAAGGCTAATGGCTGACCTTTTCGCTCAAGAACAAGTTCACCATCAATAACCATATTGTTCAAATCACTTAACCGCTCAAAATCTTCGGATACGCCTTTAAGGGTTGCCAGGTATTGCTTGGCCCTGAACTTTAACAGCACTGTTTCTTCAACCACTTCAGTATATCTCACCACACCGGGTATCTGCTTGATAGAATCGGAAGGAAGTGTTGGTGCCTCAAATGTTTTCCCTTCTTTAACTGTTATTTGTAGGTCCGGGTCAAATGTATTGAATAAAGAAGTGACCAGCTCCTCAAAGCCATTAAAAACAGACAGGATGATGATCAATGCCATGGTGCCAATAGTGACTCCAATCACTGAGATTCCTGAAATAATATTAATAACGTTGTGGCTTTTTTTAGAAAAAAGGTATCTTTTGGCTATGTAAAATGGTAAATTCAACCCTGTTTTGTCTATTTACAGTAATTTTCAATGTTATTTTTTGCATCCTTAAAACCCAGCGAATATGAGTTTTTCCAATCAGCGCAGGCACCGGAAAAATTGTTCAGGTTATGTTTTGCTACTCCCCGGTTAAAATAGGCCAGGGCAAATCTCGAATTTTTTGATATAGCGATGTTAAAATCTTTTAACGCCCCTGCATAATCTTTTTTATTGAGTTTAGCATATCCCCTGCCATTATAAGCCATAACAAAATTCGGATTTAACCGTATCGCTACATTATAATCGGGAATTGCCCCATCGAAATCTTTTAGCATAGCTTTTGACTGACCCCTGTTTGAATAAGCAATGACATAATATGGATCATTTGCAATACAATGTGAAAAGTCTATAATTGACTTCTCATACTCCCCCATTCTTTGCCATACCATTCCTCGGCCATTGTATGCCATCGCATATCCCGGATCCATATTCAGCGCTATGTTGTAATCCTTTATGGCTTCCGGATATTGACCTAAAACAAGTTTTGAATTGCCCCGGTTATTATATGCTTTTGAGAACCGGGGTTCCATAGCTATTGAACGGTCGTAATCGCGAAGTGCCCCCTGATAATCGCCTATATTATGCTTTGCCAACCCCCTGGCATTAAATACAAATGGTTGGTATGGTTTTAACTTCAGGGCGTTATCATAGTTGATAATTGCCTGATTTGGATTTCCAAGTTCAAGGTATGAATTGCCGAGTGAACTGTATCCAAAATACAGATTGGGATATTTTTTTGTTAAATCAGTGAAAAGGGAAATACTGTTTTTCCAGACTTTGATTCGTTCGAAAGTGGCAGCAGAAAAGTATGTAAGATAGACGACAATTAGTATTCCCCCAAAATACTTGCTTTTGGGTTTTTTGTTTAGAACCCAAATAACAATCATGCCAATCAGGAAATAAATTGCTAGCGAAGGGATGTATAGATACCTGTCGGAAAGATGGCTTTCATAAATTTCCATCCCTAACACAGGTACGATCATAATAAGAAAAAAAGCAATCGTAAATCCAAAGACCCGGCTTCGATTAAATAATAAAACGGCCGCAGTCAGGGCTGCAATTATTAGGATGAGATGTAAAAGGTTTATTACCCGAACATTCTTATCAAAATAGAGCTTCGGCAAAGGGTGTACAACTGAAAGCTTAGCGGGAGCAACTGATCGTGTCACCCATTTGTTTATCCGGTATGAGGCAAAAATGGCCTTATTTGTTAAGTAGCTTGCATTATCAGGGTAATAATCTTTATTGATTTGATACTCCGTATTTACGTTTCCAGGGTGTGTGATTCCTACATCACCAGTATGTTTAGAAAAAAAACCGTAGAAATAAAAACCCGCTATCAGAACAACTAAGTAAGGTGCTTTTTCAAGAAAAAGAGTTATGTTCAATTTCTTTTTATACAGATAATCAATGAGAAACAGGATCGCCGGCAATGTGATGGCCATAGATTTGCTTAAAAGACTTAACCCGAACAGCAAACTCCCAATCACTATGTTTCTATATTTTTTGTTATCAAGATATCTTAGATAAAGCAACATGCTGCTTAAAAAGAAAAAACTGAATAAAACATCTTTTCGTTCTACGGCCCAGGCAACCGATTCAACCTTAACAGGGCTTAAACTAAACAATGCAGCGATTAATAAAGCAACCCAGTTGATGAATTTATATGATGGCGAAATACGATTCAGTATCCTTATCATGATCAGAAAAACCAACAGGGAATTTAAAATATGCAGGATCAGGTTGTTGGTGTGGTAAACAACCGGATTTAAACCAAAAAAATAATATTCAACAGCCCATGATAAATATACAATTGGTTTATACCACGGCGATAAAAAGCTTTTTTCGAAAATTGCAGCGACATGCTCTTTATCAAGACCTCGGATGGATGTATTTCCATAGATGAATTTTTTGTCATCGTAATCAACAAAATTATTTTCAAAAACGGGCAGATAACTTAAAAAAGTAACCGTCACTAAAAAAAGCGACATCAGAAAAAGAGGGTTTTTGAATAGTTGCTTCACACCCTGAGAAAAAGATTTTTTTTCTTTCATCACCTTTTTTTTTCGACCCTGCTTTGTATTCGCCATCATTACTGGTTTAGTTTATAAAATATCAAAAAGTTAACAAACTATTTCCATGCTTTTACAATTAGTCCGGTACCACTTTTATGCTTGATGGTCAAATCAAGATAGTTCAAAACCAGCGAAAAAGGAAATGTAATCAAATAATAAAAAGGTAAAAGTAAAAAGAATGCTTTTGAAACGCCAAGCATCAGTATTGGATATTTCATAGATAGCCTCCATGATATTTTTCCTGGTGAGCCATATGAGAATTTTGCCTCTGTATTACTGAAACCCGCTTTCTTGAGTTTTTCCTGTATCTCATTAATATTGTACCCATCTCTGACATGTTCATCGATAAATGATTCATGATCATGATCGTGCACATCAGATCCTCCCTGATTGGAAGGAGTGGATATCAGTAACATGCCGCCATCTTTCATCGAATGATGAAAATTTTCAAAGACGGTGAAGTCCTCAAGAATATGTTCCATTACATCTACGCATAAAATCAGGTCATACCTGTTTTTTTTTTTATATTCCGTTAGATCACCCGTTAGGAAGGAAGGGTTATTCAGCTTGGTTTTTTCAAAGAAATTACGGCAATCCTGTACCTGTTCTTCTTTTACATCTATTGCGGTAATATTCCATGATTTCCAGTGAGAAGCCATAAAATAAGTGTATTGCCCAAATCCCGAGCCCGCATCTAAAACTATTTTTCCGCCCTGGTGTTTTTTCGCCCAACTTTTTAATTCTCTGCATATATGCCATGTGCGTAGCAATAACAAGTCAAGTAGCTTATAAAACAGTATGCGTAACCATGGCGCTTTATTGAAGAAATTACCTAAACGTTTTTTTATTGGATCGTATTCCATGTTTTTTAATAATGGTTAGTGTAATTATTTCTGATCATTGTCGTATTTTTCATCATCAGCCAACAATCGTTCAATGTTTTCGATATAATCAAGGGAATCATCTTCAAAAAACTTAAGTTCAGGTACAACACGTAGTTGGTTCTTAATGTTATAGCCTAGTTTTCTCCTGATATCTTTTGTCCGCTGTTTGATTTTTTTGGTTAATACCTGCTTGTCTTTCATGCCAAAAAGGCTTAAAAATACCTTTGCGGTTGCAAGATCTTTTGTAACATTGACTTTAGTAACGGTAATCATTGCTCCCCCGAAAACATTCCGGCTTTCGAGTTGAAATATCTGTGCCAGGTCACGTTGTAACAATCGTGCAACCCTTAGCTGTCTTTTTGTTTCCATACCACAAAAGTACTATTTTGCCTTAATCTGAATGGTTTTTCTTTATATTTGCATCAATGAAAAAGCTTCATAAAGTTTTAAAATACATATTACCTTACTGGGGATATGCCTCGCTGAATATCTTATTTAATATTTTGTCGGTTTTTTTCTCTCTGGTCTCTTTTGCTTTGTTTATCCCTATTCTTCAAATGCTTTTTAAAACAACCGATATTCCGGAAACCGCCCCTGCTTTAGATCTTCATAGCCTGGAGTCCTTAAAAATCAACTTTTATCATACAATTGGCCAATGGATCAATGAGTTTGGGGAGTTAAAGGTGTTACTATACATATCGATTGTTATTGTAATGCTGTTTTTTTTAAAAAATTTTTTCAGGTATCTGGCCATGTTTTTTTTGGCACCAGTACGAAATGGTGTTATTAAGGATATCAGGAATGAATTGTATATGAAAGTCCTGATTTTACCTTTATCTTATTATTCAGAGCAAAAGAAGGGAGACCTTATCGCCCGGATAACCTCTGATCCACAGGAGGTAGAATGGTCAATTATGAGTTCGCTTGAAGCGATATTCAGGGAGCCTATTACCATCATCTCTTTTGTCATTACTCTATTTATCATCAACCCCTCATTAACCGCGTTTGTATTAATCTTGCTTCCAGCCAGTGGCTTTCTTATTGGCAGGATTGGTAAAAGCCTGAAGAGGACATCGGTAAAAGGCCAGCGAAAAATGGGGGAGCTACTGGCAATTATTGAAGAAACTATTTCAGGGTTACGGATCATTAAAGCGTTTAATTTCATTAACGATGCAGCGGAAAACTTCAATAAAAATAACAAGACGTATACGCGGCTTATGATTAAGTTATACCGTAAAAGAGACCTCGCCTCCCCCCTCAGCGAGTTTCTTGGTGCCATTGTGATTGTAGTTGTTTTATGGTTTGGAGGAAGGATTGTTTTGAATCCTGAGATGCACCTTGACGCTGCGATTTTTATCGTTTACCTTGGGATTTTTTCTCAATTGATCCCGCCGGCAAAGGCTATGACTAC
>JAGLWB010000377.1 GCA_023133655.1 Bacteroidales bacterium | reverse complement strand
TCCGGGTATTATGATGTTTTAGAAAGAACACTGTATAACGGACTAATTTCTGGTGTTTCTTTAAGTGGTGATCGTTTTTTCTACCCCAATCCGCTGGAGTCCTATGGACAGCATGAAAGAAGCCCCTGGTTTGGGTGTGCCTGTTGTCCGGCTAATATCACCCGGTTCATTCCCTCAATACCCGGATATATTTATGCTAAGAAGGCCGACCGTTTGTATATTAATCTTTTTATTGAAAGCACTGCTGATATTGAACTCAATGGTGAAATGCTTGAGATAGAACAAAAAACCCGGTATCCATGGGAAGGTATAGTTGAAATAGAGCTAAAGCCGGAAAAAGCCACCACATTTGAACTATTTATTCGTATTCCGGGCTGGGCCCTGAACAGACCGGTACCTGGTGATCTTTATAGGTTTTATGAAGATAATTATCTGAAAGCAACGTTGTTTGTCAATAATCAAAAGCAAGAAATTACATTACAGGAAGGGTATGTGGTATTAAAACAAAAATGGAACCGGGGCGATATTATCAGGCTTGAGCTGCCCATGCCTGTTCGGAAAATAATAGCCCATGAAAAGGTCAAAGCCGATAGCGGCAGGGTGGCTTTACAACGCGGACCAGTAGTGTATTGCCTGGAATGGCCTGATAACATTAATAGGCAGGTATCCAAAATCAAACTTGATCCCGAAACAAAATTATCGGCTGACTACCGGCCGGATCTGCTTGATGGTATATATGTTATTAATGGGATAACACCCGGACATAACAGGATTTCTCCCAATGATCCGGAAATAGTTTTTCATGAATTTACAGCCATACCTTATTATGCCTGGGCTAACCGGGGACCAGGTGAAATGACCATCTGGATGGTATCTTTTTAAAAAAGGATGTCATCCCTTTTTTTTCTTAAAGATCTTTAATATATAACCTTGACCGTTTATGCAGCCTGCGGTCAAAATAAGCCCATTGAGCCTGTACTTTTTTATTAGTTACCTGATTCTGGGTGGTTTCAACAAATTTGATATTATTTTTTATGCAAATCGGGATTAAATCATAAAACAATATTGCATTAACGCCCCGATCCTGGAATTCCGGACGCACGGCTATTAATAATAAGTCGATGGTGTCGTTTGTTCGGAGTGCTTTCCACAAATGAAAAAATCCGAACGGAAGCATCTTACCTTTGGCCTTTTGAAGGGCTTTTGATACAGAGGGAACAGAAATACCAAAAGCAACTATCCTATCATCTTCATCAAGCACAAATGAAAGATATTTTGGGTTCAAATAACTAAAAATGTTCTTGACAACAGCATCCATCTGCTTTTCAGTTAGCGAAGTAAAGCCATACAGGTCTGAATAGGCCCTATTTAGCAGGATAAACATATCGTTTTTAAACCTGAGAAGTTCTTTTGTTGAGTTGGCGTGAAAAATTTTCAACTTATACCTTTCAATGGCCCATTTTGATACGCGTACCATCTTTTCCGGAATAGCTTCAGGTACATTTACTCTATATTCAACCCAATCTATTTTTTTCTGATATCCGGCATTCTCTAAAAGTGTTTTGTAGTATGGAAAATTGTAATTTGATGAGGCAGTGGCTAATTCTTCATATCCTTCTATTAATAAACCATGCTTGTCAAGATTTGAAAAGCCATAAGGGCCCAGCATAACTTCCATGCCTTTCTCTTTTGCCCATTTTTCAACAGTATGTAACAGTAAATTACAAACTTCCTGATCATTGATCATGTCGAACCAGCTGAATCGTGCACGTTTACAATTTAACTCCTCGTTATACCTGTGATTTATAATTCCTGCTATTCTGCCTGCGAGCATACCATCTTTATAAGCAAGCCAGTATGATGCTTCACTAAAGTCAAAAGCAGGGTTTTTTTTAGAACTCAACCTGTTTTTTTCCTCACTTAACAGAGGTGGAACATAAAACCTGTTTTTTTTGTATAATGATAATGGAAATTGAACAAATCGATTCAGTTCCCTTTTATTGGTAACTATTTTGATGGTAAATGACATAGTAATAAATGTTATAGAATCACAAAAGTAACTTTTTTGTTTGACCTGAAATTATAAATTTTGGAGTTACTTCTTTCAGACTGGCGTGAAAATCCGCATCAGGACACCCAGAATATGCATAAGCAAGACTTCCTCATTTCTTATTTATCATTGGTTAATTCTCATTAATATTCCTTATTAAATTTCCTAATTTATCATTTCGAATAAATCAATGACACATGATAAAAATAAATAAGATCAGGCTGGCGCGGGTTTATACCTAAAATTCGCAAGTCAGGGTTTGACTCCTTATGATCAATGATCAATGATTAATGATATCGTTTTTCTGATATCGCTTTCGCCTTTCTCTTTTCTGGCATCTTTTATTTGATATCATTAGCTATAACAAGTCATCCCGGACTTGATCCGGGATCTCAATATTTAAACATCGTGCAAACCGATTTCAGGACAAGGCGATTCATTCAGGATTTTAACTCTTATACTTATTTCCTGCTGCAGCTGGATTTCGAGCCTCCTCCAAAAAAGATAGCAGCCCCGAGCACAAACCCCAGGTTGTAAAGTTTTCCTGTGTTATCGATCTCGTATATGGTTACATTATCATTGAAAAGACTAATGACGAAAGTAACCAGCGAAATAAATCCATGCCATAGCCCCATCAAAAAGCCGGCTGGTTCAGCATCGAATTTTTCGTTGCCCGGTGCACAGGAAGAAAGTACCAGGAATAGAGCAAAAATGATAATAAATACGTAAAGGTTATTGATTCTTTTCATGACTGATAGATTGTAGGTTCGAAAATATGCATCCAAATATAAGAAGAATTTTGATCTCTGGATAGCCACTGATAAATTAAAAAATCAATATTCTCACTTTTACTTTCAACCTAATAACATTACCTTTGCTAAAAAATAAATCCGGAACAATGGAGAATAATGATTTTGTCTGTCCCTATTGCAGGGGGCAGTTGAAGCCACATGTGAAAATCACACTTGCGGCACGAAAAAAGGATGGGACTCGCGGAATGATCCTGTTTAACCCCAAACTGGGTGAGTATGACATTTACCACCACCCGTCATTTAAGCTCGTGGATGGCGAGCTTCTCGATATCCTCTGCCCTGTGTGCCATGCTAATCTAGCCGATAAGACGGTAGCCAAAAACCTCGCAAAGATCCTTATGATTGATGAAAAAGGGGAAGAATACCAGATTTATTTTTCCGAGATCGTGGGGATGAAATGTACCTACCAGATTAAAGGAGATACGGTGGAGGCATACGGTGAAGATGCCGGTGAGTATCAAAATTATTGGGGGGTGTCGCCGAGATACTAGTTTAGGTTGCTGGTTAGTGTAATGTTTTTTT
>JAGLWB010000376.1 GCA_023133655.1 Bacteroidales bacterium | reverse complement strand
TCACCCTCTTCTCCGGATTTCCCCATAAGCGAAGAGAGGTTTTCCATGGCAGGTGTTTCAATGGGTTGATACCCAAAAAGTTCAAACACCCTGATGATTGTATCGAAAATATAATTTCGTCTGATCATTTCAAAAGGGGAAAAATCACGTGTGCCTTTCGGTATAGAAGGTTTTTGCATTTTTTAATATTCTTTATTTTTTTTCATTCTAAAATAAGCCTTAAAATCGACAATCGCCCAATCGCCCAATCGCCCAATCAACCGACCTCACCCCCTGCCCCCTCTCCTGAAGGAGATGGGGTTCAGGTCTTGCCCTGGCGTTTAATACTGTTTTATTAAATCGACAATCGACAATTGACAATTGACAATTAACCGACCTCACCCCCTGCCCCCTCTCCTGAAGGAGATGGGGTTCAGGTCTTGCCCTGGCGTTTAATACTGTTTTATTAAATCGACAATCGACAATCGACAATTGACAATCGACAATTTCTATCTCCATAGTTCCTCAAGCTTCTGTGTGGCAGACTTCCAGTTAAATTTTTTATTAACGAAAAGAAAGCCATTATTTGCAATTTCTTCTGCTTTTTCCCTGTTTTCAAGAAGATTTAATATATGAGTGGCAAATTCTTCCGGTGAGTCGCCGATTAATATCTCTTTCCCTGATTTGGCATTTAGGGCATTATTTGCCAACGACGATGTAATACAAGGTATTTTCATTGCCATTGCTTCGAGGAGCTTATTTTGTAGCCCTGTGCCAATTTGCATGGGAGCAATAAACATTTTTGCTTTAGCATAATATTCCCTGATATCTTCAACCCACCCTGTTACAGTGACCAGTTTGGATTTTAAGGCTACAACACTCGCATGTGGATTAGCCCCAGCAAGCATAACTTTCACCTCAGGCCTGGAGCGATGTACAATGGGTAAAATCTTTTTTACAAGGTATTCGGCGGCATTTATATTAGGAGGATATCCCATGTTTCCAATAAAAGCCACATCATATTCTTTTTCTATTTCCATGGGTTGAAAAAAATCGTGGTCAACTCCGTTAGGTATAATAACGATCTTATCTTTTTCAGGGTGAGGGATCAGGTCCCGGTCGGGTGTTGAAATAATGGTTTTATTATCGAAGTAATCAAAAATCAAATTTTCGTACCTGAGCAATCTTTTATATTCGCTTTTCAATATGAACTTTAAGTATAGTGGTGATGTTTTCGATCTTCGTGCAACACCGGCTGAAAAAACATCCTGATAATCAAGGGTTTTAGGAATATTGAGATCTTTAACATAGGCTGAAACCCTGACAAGTTGACAAAATATGTGGTCGGGTTTTGAATTTTTGATCAGGGAGAGGATCTCTTTTTTTGCCCGGTGGCTGTAAAAATAACCAACTTGCAAAGGCTTTCCGGTAAAAAAAGCTTTTACAATGTTAATAGCTGAGGTGAGTTTATTTAATTTAATAATATGAATAGCCGAACAGAAAGGTTTAAGCTGATCAATGTCGCTTTGTTTGGGGTTACTTTCAGTGAGTGCACATAATATTATATTATTATTACAGGACAACTGGCGTATTTGGTGGTAAGCTCTGAGCTTGTCGCCTTTTTCGAGTGGGTAGGGAAATCGAGGAAGAAGAACAAATAGTTTCATCGTCAATTTTAATATAGAAGGATATGTTTCCTTATGGCAATATCAGGCAAAAATATAAAAATTACCATTTTGAAATCTTCAAATTGCCACATTTTCGCATTTTTTATAAGGAAATCTTCAGATAAAAATTAGTCAGGCGCTCGATGAGCAGCTCATTATTATGTTCTTTTTCAATCAGTTTTCTGGCGTTTTCTCCCAGGCCGAAGCAATACTGCTCATTATTAATACAATTTCTTACAGATTCAAGATATTCCTCCGGTGTATCGGCGATAAGGATATTCTTGCCATTTTCATAGTTGATTCCCTCAGCCCCAATACTGGTTGAAATAATGGGTTTACCGGCTGTCATTCCTTCAATGATTTTTATTCTGATGCCACTTCCGGAGAAAAGAGGCACAATCATGATCATTTTAGACTGGATAAAATTCAACGCATTTTCAACCTCACCTACCACCTCTACATTTGGAATTTTTGCTTTTAATAACCAGTCAGGCATCATTCGGCCTGCGAGATAAAATTTTAATTCAGGAAATTCATGATGGATCAATGGCCAGGCTTTATCCAGAAACCATCTGATCCCTTCTTCATTTGGCATCCAGTTCATCGAACCGAGATGAAAAAGAGATGGTATTTCAGGTTTGATATCCTGCAGTTGATAATCATCAAACTGAATTCCAAAGGGAAGGTCAATTATGGGGACATTACATCCTGTTGAAATAAAATATTCTGCATCTTTTTTCGTGATAGCAGCAATTCCATCAAATTTTTTCAGTGCCGACAGTTCAAAATTTCTAAGGGTCTTATATAAATGATTCAAGTAAAACTTCTTTACCGGATTGCGGCAGTTTGTGGCTATACGTTCCCAAATCAGGTGCTCTATATTATGGGCTCTGAGGACGATTTTTGCATTGGAGAATTTTCTGACCACATCAACATAAGTTGCCAGGTAAAGCAATTCAATCTGAACAATATCGAATTTGTTCTTTTTTAGAATTTCAATCAATTTATCTTTGAATTCATTGGAAACGAACCGTTGAACATGGTATGATTTTGACGAAAACAGATTCAAAAATGCATCAAGGGGTTTTATGGAGAGGTCAATGTACACAGTTTCCAAACCAGTTTTGGTTATATATTCTTCAGGCAATTTTTTGACATCGATAAAGTATTTATTGGTGTTAATAGCCAATACTTTAACATGATGGTTTGCTCTGATTAATCCTTCAATCACCGCATTCATGGCTATCGGCCCACCTTCTTTTGGCGGAAATGGAGATTTATTGCAAAGCAGCAGAACATTCATGATGTCAACGGTTATTTTTTATAAAAGAGATCAATTTACTAATAGGTTTTTTCCACGCATCGATGTCAAAGAGTGGGGAATCCGACGTTGCCTTAATCGTGAGGAAAACGCCAATTGGCAAAAATACTGCAGAGGCGAGCCACATTCCTTCAAAAGGAGAGAGCACACCCTCTCTGGCATATTTAAAACCGGTTGTTGAAAGGATATGATAAATGACAAATAATATTACCGAAACGACCAGCGGAAGGCCCAAACCTCCTTTGCGTATAATTGCCCCAAGGGGAGCGCCAATAAAAAACAGAATAATGCAGGCGAAAGATAGGGTGAATTTTCGTTGCCATTCGATATGGTGTTTAATGACCAGTTTCTTTTTATTAATGATATAGTTTTTTTGATATTCGATATTACCTTTTGTATTCCTTGCAGCGTTCAATGCAATATCAATGATTTTGGCTTTATCACCTTTCGAAAAGTTTGATAGAAAATCAGGTTTAAACAAAATAGCAGAGTCGATCTGATTATTTTGGGTCGAATCAATTTTTTTACTCAGGTAAAAATAATTAGAAATGAATGTTTTATGGTAATCTTCCTGTCGCCTTGAAATTTGGATGTCAATAGAATCAACAGCATCATCCAATTGCTGTAGATTAAGCATCTGGTAATTTTTTTTGAAAAGATCTTCATTTGTTCTGGTAAGTGCGAAAGCAGAAAGGTCGAACATTCGTTGACTTTCTTTAAAACTTGTGCGTCTGAAGGGTCTTTTTTTCAGATTTTTCCGGTCGATCTCTTCATAATAATTAACGCCATTAAAGAGTGTAAAAACCAGGTAACTTTCATCTGCAGTTATTTCCATACGCCCCGAATCGGCAATGGTTAGGTTGGTGTTACCCATTTTTTTTGTATGGTCATAGATCATTACCCCTCTGATGGTTTGTTCGTCTTTTTCTTTTTTTTCAACCCTGATTGTATAGCCATCCAGGCCATTATAATAGATGCCTTCTTTAATGTTAAAAGCCAGTTTTTGCTGCCTTACATCGTAGAGGATACTTCTGAATTTTAAATTGGCAATTGGAAGTACATAATTAGAAAAATAGAAAGCACTTGCGCTAATAAATATGGCAACATAAATAAGTGGCCTCATGATTTTTCGGAGTGAAATACCGGCTGATTTCATTGATACCAGTTCGTATCTTTCCCCCAGGTCTCCAAAGGTCATAAGTGAAGAAAGCAGAATGGCCAGCGGAAGGGCCAGCGGAACAAATGTAGCAGAGGCGTAGAACAACAGTTCAAGGATAATATGCCATTCCAATCCTTTGCCAACCAGTTCGTCAACCCATTTCCACACGAATTGCATCAAAAGGATAAAATCGGCGATGAAAAAAGTCAGAATAAAAGGGCCCAGGAAAGATTTTAAAACTAGTTTATTAACTTTTTTCACAATTCAAAATTATTTAATGCAAAGGTAAGAAAGTTCTGGTATCGATTTCCTGTTGGTCAATGCCCTGGATGATGTTGCGTACTGTAGTATAAGCCTGGGGGTTACGCCACCCAAGTGAAAATTCAGCATTTAATATCTTGTAATACGTTTTAATAAAACTGGCAATCTGTCGGTACGATTTAGCGTTGCTCAAAATTGCCATTATAGAAAACAGAATAATAAATTTTCTTACAATTCATATGATAGTCTTGTTTTTAAAGCAAAACTATATTTTCAAATCATTCGAAATTTAAAAATCGCTATAATCCTTATCTATAAAGGATTTCAAAGGACATATTTTTAAAGTACCAAAACAGTAATGATAAAATATATATTAGATTTTTTTTTATTTTAAAAATGTATTACTTTTGAACATAGTTATGGTTACTTGATATATATGATTACTTGATATATATGATTACTTAATTTATATTATTAACTAAACTATTATTATTATGAAAAAGATTTTACTATTAATGCTTTCAATTTGCATTGGATTTCTAGCGTATTCACAGGATCGCTCACAAATCCCGAAAGAATTAAGAAATTTGTCAAAGGTTCGTGAGTACAAGAATCCCACCGACCCGACACCCCCGATGGAAAATATTTATATAGCGCCATCTCCAGTGTACAAAGACGCAAGAGTGTTTTACGATGAAACTGAAATCATCGAAACCGTATATGACCTTCAGACAAACACCATGCTCGGTAATAGGTTTTGGGTTCATTCTGACAGTACTATGGGGGCAGTATGTACTCGTGGCTTTGAAGATCCGAATTTCCCGGACCGTGGAACCGGCTATAATTATTTTGATGGAACACAGTGGGGACCAATACCGTCCGAAAGGATTGAAGACATAAGATGCGGTTGGCCGTCTTATGCTGCATGGGGACCAACCGGTGAAATAGTTGTTTCTCACAACGGCGTTACAGGTCTCGAAATTTCAAAACGCGAAGTTAAAGGGACCGGCGAATGGACACAGACTAATTACCAAGGACCGGCAGGTATTGAAAACGATCCTACATGGCCAAGAATGACCACCAATGGTGAGAACAATGAATATATCCACATTTTCTACAATTCTTATGTTGAGTATGCGGGACAATCCCAGGCATTACTGTATACAAGGTCAATGGATGGAGGTGAAACATGGTTTCCTCAGGATATTATCCTCGAAGGAATGGGTGAGGATTATTATTCTGGAATTAGTGCAGATGACTATGTCCTTGCTTCACGTGGCGATGTAGTAGCTTTGCTTATTGCTAGTCCTTTCAAAGACATGTTTATTATGAAATCGACTAATAACGGTGAAGACTGGGAGAAGATCTTAATTTGGGAACATCCCTATCCATTCTGGGATTTTACCACAACATTCACCACAGATACACTTTGGAGCCCGGATAACTCTGGAGCAATTGCCATTGATGCTAATGGAATGTGTCATGTAGTATGGGGTGTTGGAAGAGTTGCACGGTTGATATATGATCCTCCTGATCCGGGGTATTATCAATACTGGGCTTACACTGATGGCATTGGTTACTGGAACGAAGCAATGGACGAAATTGAACCTCTTTCAAATCCCCACCGTACACTATCGTCTGAAAACCTTGAAGAAGAGGGTATGCTCATAGGCTGGGCTCAGGATATCAACGGAAACGGCACTATAGATATTGATGAGTATGATCTCATGACATATCGTGAGTTAGGTTTATCAACTATGCCATCAATCACTATCGACGATAACGGAATTATTGCTCTTGCTTATGCTTCAGTCAACGAAGACGCATATAACATCGTAACATATTTTTATTATAAGCGTGTCTGGGTAAGAACTTCTCCCGACCTTGGTTATACCTGGGGTGATTTCTACGACGTGACTGAAGACGATTTTTATGACTATGATGAATGTATTTACCCGCTTTTTGCTAAAAACTCAACAGTTACAGATTTCCACCTTATTTTTAATGCAGATTTTTATCCCGGACTTTATTTGGATGAAGATCATGATCCTTACTTAAATAGAGTAATACATAGTTCTTTGCTTAAGGACGAAATTGTAAGTGTTAATGATCCTGATCTTGTGAACCTTTCTGATATTACAGTTTCACAAAATTATCCGAACCCTTTCAGTGGGACATCTGTTGTTATGGTTGAGTTGACAGAATTATCTAACCTGAGTATCGAGGTATTTAACCTGATGGGCCAAAAGGTGTATGTTTATAATGCAGGCATTGTTGGATCAGGCGTACATAAGCTGACCATTGATGGTTCAAACCTTCAGTCAGGGGTATTTTTCTATACCGTAAAAGCTGACGAAAACAGTGTTACCAGGAAGATGATCGTTAACTAGAACGAGTTCTATCTGAATAGTAAAAAGGACTGCCTAGGCAGTCCTTTTTTTTTGCCAATTTTATGCTGCTAAATGGAAGTTGGGATTTATTCCGCACAGTATTTTTCAATCAGCTCCTTAATTTTACCACCATACGAATCGGTAAATCCAAGATCCATTGCTTGCTGCAAGTCAACACAAGCCATGTTCATATTTTTAATTTCAATAAATAACAGCGCTCTGTTTCTGAAGGAATATGAATTGTTAGGGTCAAGACTAATGGTTTTTTTTATGTCGGTAATAGTATCATAATTAATTTTTTTATTACTTTTGTGGTTCGTTAGGCAAAAATTCAAGAATTTCTAATAATCAAATGTTTAATTAAAAAAAAATGATCATGAAAAAATTATTACTGTTTTCAGTTCTAATCGCATTTGCTATATCTTTAAATGCACAAACGCGTGGAACTACGAAAGGTGAGCGGAAATTTGCCGGGCAAAAGGTTGAATCCATAAAGGAGTCGGCTGACCCGGTAACTTCAACTTTCAGGCCTTTCAAACCTGCCAATGTTCTTGGTGCTACATCAAGGGATCTTTTTAAGGTACCTTTTGCTTCTTCTGGTAATCTATATTCATTGCTTGTTGAGCAATGCACGGCCCTCACGTATAATGCAGATCTCAATACGGTGATGTTCACAGCGCGTCAATGCGCCTCATATCCTGACTGGGCTGGAGGACCAAATGCCAGTGGATACATTCAATCTTCCTTTTCTATTGATGGAGGGATGACTTTCGACTCTTCATTGGTTATCTATGATGATTATACCGGAGTAATTAATTACGGCCGTTATCCTTCCGGCGTAATTTATAACCCTCCAGGTAATACAGACCCTTATGAAGCCTACTCCGTTATTTGTGGACCTATGCTGGCTGATACTTATCCGGCATCCGGTTCATGGGATGGTAACTATTTTGCCAGTATGAAA